>CAYJBK010000071.1:0-6137 GCA_964368365.1 uncultured Candidatus Saccharibacteria bacterium | reverse complement strand
GCCAGCGGGTCTTTCCATCTTCATATATTTCTACTTGAAGAAGGGGGCCGCTGATTGTTTGCCCGTACGCCGCAGCATTGCCCACAATCGCACCGCCCACGCTGCCCGGGATGCCCGAAAGAGTCTCAAGCCCTGTATACCCATGAAGGAGAGCGGCTTCAATTAAGTCAGCGAGCGAAACACCCGCGTCGGCGGTTACCGTAGTACCCGCAAAATCTAGCGTACCGTGAGCAACATGAATACAGAGCCCAGGAATCTCTCCATCGGAGCAGACCACATTACTTCCGCCAGCTAAAATCCAATACGAAATTCCACGGGTCTGGGCTTCCCCAAGTGCAGCCAAAAGTTCTTCTCGGTTCTCGACCGAGATAAAATATTCGGCGCTGCCACCTATCCCAAATGTTGTATAGCGGGCGAGCGGCTCATGAGACACAATGTTCATGTCCGTATACTAGCCTGAGAGGTGTAAAAACACAAAACCCCGTCAGTCTCGGACGACTGACGGGGTTTTGTTCTAAAACCAAAACTACTTAACCTTCACCGGAGCAAAGAGTATATTCCCTGCAGCATCCTTAAGAGGTGTGCCCTCTTCGTCGGGTACATACTTGCCATCACCATCGTCTGGGTGAAGCATTGGATATACGGTGTCACCAGCCTTTGTGGCCTCCGTGAGAGCCACCTTAACGTTCGTATAGGAACCAGCCTTAAGGGTCATTGTGCCAATAACAGCACCTGGCGCACCCTTAGCATCTTTGTGAACTACGATGCTTGCATCTTCCTTAAGCGTAAGAGAGGTAACAACGACTTCCTTGCCCGCAACCTGGTCACCGACAACAAGCGTATTTGCTGCAGGAAGCGCAGGAGCTGCTGCCTCCTCAGTAGCCGCTGGCGTAGGCTCCGCTGGCACCGATGGAGTGGATGAATCCATCATTGCCCAGTAGATACCACCGAGGACAATCACGAGAATGACTATCCAGAGAACTGCTTTATTCATGACATTAATACCTTACTTATATATTCTAGAACGCTCGCCGTTCTAAACTGTTTCGACACAGTAGTTTGCATATAATACAGGAAAACCCGATCCGATACAAATTCAGCTACAGCGCTTTTATGGTGACGCCAACGACCTTTCCGTCAATATCTTTCACTTCCGTGTCTTCGGCTCGCACATACTTTCTATCTCCGTTATCCTTGTGAAGCACTACGTGATACGTGTTTCCGCTCTGAGTTGGACGAAGAAGCTGCACGACACCATGTGAAGTGCCTTTGGCAAAAAGCCGAGCGCCTAATGTACGGGACGTGGTACCAGTATCCTCTCGGACAGCGACCCAGTACGATCCCTCGGGGACCACAACTGAAAGAATCGAGACCGAGGCTCCGGCTTTCTGATCCGCCACCTGGAGGGCTGCCGTACTGCTTATGCTGAGATCAAGATCCAAAACTGGCTCCTTGTCAGGAATATTCTTCTCCGATTTTTCAAGAACCGATGTTGATGATGCAGATACAATATCAGCTGCTTCGAGAGCTACGGCGCTCCCCGCTGTCTCCGAAATCGTACCAAGAAGCTGCTTCTGATATCCCGAAAATCTAATACCCGCAAAAACAATGAGCAACGCAACCAGCACAGTAATTCCCAAATCTCTCATGGTGTGTGTTCTTGATTTAGCTACTATTGGCATCATTGTACAAGAGCTCTGCACTAACCGTCCAGAAGACCTTAAAAATGTCGGGCTAGGCGGAATCGAACCGCCGCCGCACACACCCCATGCGTGCATACTACCTCTATACGATAGCCCGTCGAATACGTATGGATGCTATCATGAGCGGAGATACTTCTCAATATTCTTGAGATGATCTGCGTATGTTTTCGCACAATGAATCTTACGGTCGGAGCCATGCAAATAGAAAAGGCACTGCGTCTCTGCGGGGTGGAGGGCTGCGAGAATCGCGGTGAGTCCAGGGTTTGAAATGGGAGTCGGCGGGAGTCCTGCGTTTCGATAGGTGTTGTAGGGGGAATCGATATTCTTGTCCGAGCTCTTGATAGGAGACCACCACCCCCTCTGGGTCTTCCCTCTGGCATACTGCAATGTTGCATCAATATCGAGTCGCATACCCTGCAGCAAACGATTCCAGAGAATACCGGATATAATCGGCATGTCTTCGGGACCAGCCGCTTCCCGCTCCAAGAGCGAGGCAATGCTCACGCCCGTCGTGTGCTTGATGTCGTTGTGTATGAAATCATTATAGTATGGAGCAAATTTTTCGTTGAACTGCGCAAACATACGCGCGGCAACCCGTGCTCCACCTTCATCTACAGAAATCAAATAGGTATCCGGAAAGTAGTACCCCTCCGAAGCGGGAAAATCAACTACATCCCTTGGTGGATTTAAAAATGCTTGCGCTTCAACCTCATCCCACGCGAGCTTTTTTTTGAAAATCTCAGCAATCTCTTCCTTTCGGAGACCTTCAGGAACGGATATCCACTGCATGTAGGGATCGTGGGCCAAGATACGTGCAATCTTCCACGCATTCATAGATTTTGAAATACGATATCCACCTGGCTGGATTTTGTTATGCCAACGACCAAGCGCAAGGATGAAGTCAAATGCTCGTGTACTTCGGATAAAGCCCTCGCTTCGAAGGCGGGCAATAACCTCGTACTCGCTTGTTCCAGATTGAATGACAATGCGCTCGACCTCAGAACTCCACGCCGGAGCACTCATAAGAAAATAGAGGGCAACCGCCCCCGCGGCAGCGAGAGAAAGGAGCCCCTTCGCGAGCCAGCGAAAAACGCGTTTCCAGGGAAACTTGTTTTGTTTCATATCCAAACGTATGGGAGAAATTGGTCGTTCCATCACCACGACATTCTACCATACAGTGGAGATGAAAAGACCCCGCGCCCGCCTTCTTCTGGCAAGCACGGGATCCATGAGAGGCGTAGGGCCTCAGGTGGGGTCCAGGGGCGTTTCCAAAGCGCGCACGGCGAGCTGGAAGACGAGGGGCATCCGCCAGAACCACTTCTGGTCAGACGGCATCGGCTCGGCACCAAGACACCATCCAGGAACCATGCTAGTTCGAGCCGCCGTGAGGACCGCTGGACTCGAATGTCCGCGCGGTCCAACAGCTCGGGGCAGGGCTGCCACCATAGAGCTCTGTGGCAGAACGCGCTCCCCCTGGTCGAGAAGAACGCGGACGAAGAGTTCGGGAGGAGCGAGCAGGAGCTCGTACCCAGGGAGATGTGCGCGACTCCAGGCGAGAAGCTTGGCGCTCTCCTGCCACGTGGATCCGAGTACGTCGGACTCGTATCCCATGTCAGCGAGCATAAGAATGGCACCCAGAATCCTCACGCGCTCGGGGTGGATCGGGAAAGAGACATCCTCGATCTGCGCACGGGCACCCTCGGTCAAACTCACTCGATCAGCAAGCGACACGAGGAGCTCTTCACGCGTCGAGCCACCAAGCTCGACGGAGAAGACGGTAAGGCGCTTCTTCACCGTGTACGTAAGCACGGGAAGAAAGAGGTCAGGAGAACCAGCGAGGTCGCCAACTGAAAACACACGTGTCATCGATCACCTCAAGCATGCTTCGGATCTCCGAAACATAGTACAAGAACACAGGTATTGCCCCTACTCTATACGCGAAACCGAGCCGGGTCAAAGGCTTGCCAGAAGCAACAAAGCTGTGTTACGCTTAGTGACCAATGACAGAAACCAGCAAGATTCGGAATGTCGCCATCATCGCACACATCGACCACGGGAAGACAACCCTCGTGGATTTTCTTTTGAAGCAATCTCATGTATTTCGTGAAAGCTCTGAGGAGATGAGCAAAACACTAATCATGGACTCGAATGAACTCGAGCGTGAGCGCGGCATCACTATTCTGGCAAAAAATAACGCCGTCCACTATAAAGACTACAAGATCAATATCATCGATACACCAGGCCACGCAGACTTCGGAGGAGAGGTGGAGCGCACACTCACCATGGCAGACGGCTGCATTCTCCTCGTTGATGCGCAGGAAGGGCCGATGCCTCAGACGCGCTTTGTGCTCCAGAAAGCGCTAGAACTGGATCTCAAGCCCATCGTCGTTATCAACAAGATCGACAAGCCGGCGCGGAGGATCAAAGAAGTAGAAAACGAGGTCAGCAACCTTTTTCTTGAACTGGCCCGGCACGACGACCAACTCGACTTCCCCATTCTGTATGCCGTGGGAAGGGATGGAAAAGCCTTTCTTGAAGTACCAGAGGGGGGGGCGGGAGACGTTGGAGCTATAGCAGGAACACTTGCGCCACTGTTTGAACAAATAATCACGTCCGTGCCAGCTCCATCTGGAAAAGCAGACGAGCCGTTTCAGCTTCGAGTCACCTCGCTCGACTACGACGACTACAAAGGCACATACGCCATTGGAAAAATCATTCGCGGTACTGTCCGCGCAAAGATGCCCGTTGCTCTTATCGATACCGAAGGAAATACAAAAAATGCCCGAATTGAGACCCTCTTTGAGTGGCAGGGCCTTAAGCGTGTTGAAGCAGAAGCGCTTGCTGTGGGCGACATAATCGCACTCTCCGGGCTCGGTAAAATTGCTATCAACACAACCGTTACAGACCAGAGTCGGCCTGAAGCCCTTCCTGCAATCGCAGTATCCGAACCAACGCTCCGCGTCACGGTCGGCGCAAACACCTCTCCATTCGCGGGACAGGAAGGCACCCAGCTCACCGCGCGCCAGATCAGGGAACGTATCGAGAAAGAACTCGAGACAAACATCAGTCTCCGCATGGAGCCAGCGGGTGAGAAATATCTTATCTCCGGCCGCGGAGAACTCCATCTTTCAGTACTTCTCGAAACACTTCGCCGGGAAGGATTCGAGCTTGAGGTATCTAAACCAGCTGTCGTGACTAAGGAAGAAAATGGCAAAATGCTCGAGCCGATAGAAGAAGTCATTATAGACGTTCCTGAAATGTACCGAGGAGTTGTGGTAACAGAACTCGCCAAGCGCCGGGCAGAACTGAAAGATACCTTCCCTCATGCATCAGATATTCGTTTTATTTATGAAATGCCCACGCGAGCGCTCCTCGGTCTCCGAACCTCATTCGTTACCCTCACGCGCGGATCATTCGTCTTAAACTCTCGCTTTCTACGGTTTGGCCCTAAAGGAGATGAACTTCCTAAGAGCCGCAAGGGTGCGCTTATAGCGCATGAAACGGGCAAAGCACTCGCCTTCGGTCTTGAGATCGCACAGGGTCGCGGACCCACATTTATTGAACCAAGTACGCAGGTATACGAGGGCATGATCATCGGCGAGAACGCCAAAGATGAGGACCTTGAGATCAACGTAGCCAAAGGCAAACAGCTCACAAACATGCGCTCGTCTTCAAGCGACGGTCTCACCATGCTCGCGCCGCCCATACGAATGACACTTGAAGAATCTCTCGACTTCATTGAAGATGACGAGCTTCTTGAAATTACCCCCAAAAACATCCGCCTCAGAAAAAAGATCCTGACACGCTCCCTCCGCGACAACGCAAACCGAGCAGCTAAAAGTTAAAAGCCGAGTTTCTCTTTCACGATTATCATCGTGATGCGGGACGGATTTACTTCTTTGTTTACTACAAGCATTTTGCTGACATTACTTCCAGCAACTCCATAGGCTTTCCTTGCCCGCTCGGACTCAAGAGGCAACACGTATTCGTAAATCCGCTTCATTCCGTCTTCATCGTTTTTTACGAGTTTCTGCGCACCCACCACCCATACCACATGCTGCGATCCTGAAGCATATGCGGGGAGCTGACTACCGGTATTTGAGACTACCATCACTTTCCCGTCCTCGGTCACCGCATGAACACTACCCACCACCCACTCCGGCGCTGCGCCCAATTTCTGTTTTTCTGATGACTGCGTTTTTGGGTCCATCGCGGTCAGTGTTTTTCGCACTGAGATATACTTGCCCGACTCATTGATCTCTTGCGCTATGCCCGTGTCATTAAGCGTAACAGACGTCATATCCATGACCTCTGCACCCTTGGGAATCATCTCAAGTACTTTCATCTTTGCCTCTGCTCCATTCTCTACGACCAATGCATCAATACCATTCTGCCGTAAAGCCGCTACAGTCTTCTCTATCGTTGCATCATCTT
>CAYJBK010000070.1:3570-6244 GCA_964368365.1 uncultured Candidatus Saccharibacteria bacterium | reverse complement strand
GATCTTTTCGAGCTTCGCTCGTTTTCTGAACTGGATAGCGTCGAGGGCTTTTTGGAGGAATGAGCGCGGATTGGGCTGTGTAGATTGAAGCGCTGGAACCGGTGCAGGAGTAGAAACTGGCGTTTCTGGGGCCGAAACAGATGTTTCGGCGGGTGTTGAAATAGGTGTGCTTGGTGAGCTTTCTGGAGGCCCAGAAGGTGCTTCGGGGGCTTGTTCGGTTGGGGAAACCGCTTGCTCTGGAGGCACGCTAACTGGCTCAAGGTTGGGAGTTTGTTCGGATTGGATTGTGTTACTAGGCATAGTTATTTAACGATCTCAGGAATACGGCTTATTATTCCACCTAGCTCAACAAAAAAACTCCGGCGGTAACAAGGACTGCGGCGAGGAGTTTTCGACCCAAATTACCTCGTTCGTTCAGGAATATAATTGCGAGCAAAACCGTAACGATTACCGATGCTTGTCGTATTGTTCCAACTTGAGCAGTATTCCCCCCGTAAGTAAGAGCCATTAGATACAGGACACCCTGTGTGGCGCTAAAGACGGCCAGGGGAAGCATTTTTACCAAAAAACCAGGCTGCACAAAGTGTTTCCATTGCCGGAGCGACTTCGGATAGAAGGCGAAAATAAAGAGGGCACTGAGAAAATTAGAATAGGCGCTATATGTGAACACATCATACTGTTGGACATTGGCAGAGTCAGCAACTATCGCTAACCCCGCAAAAAAAGTCATGACAAGGGTATACAGGAGTCCTTTATTTATTGCGAAGCCCTTTCCAAGATTCACTACTAAAAAAGTTGCTGCAAGTATCAAAATCGTTCCAAGCACATTCCATCCAGTAAAGACCTGTCCAAGAAAAACGATGGAGGCCAGTATTGTAACTACGATTCTAAGTCCGGAAACTATGGTCAGTTCTGAAGCTTCGACCAACTGCAGAGCCTTGAAGAGAAAAACTTGGCATATGCCCCACAAAGCGCCTGCAAGGAGTAATACAGAGACGTTTCCGCTAAACAAAGAGAGGTCAGATCCTTGTGCCAATCCGATAGCGAGCGTCAAACAACCAAGGAGTACATGGAAGACCACGGCATAAGAGTATGGATTGCTTTTGTCGCCTTTCATCAGAACCCGCTGCAGGAGCGTAGCAATGGAAGCGATTACGACGCTCAGAAGTGTAAGGACGAACCAGCTCATGGTTTAATTATACTCTTCTTAAATCTTTTTGAATAAGCTTCGATCGTTCCTTCCTTTCGACTTGCATCTATTTACTTTTGAGAGTAGTCGCAAATGCTTCCACATCTTTTGCACCTTTCTCTAGAACGTTTGTGTAGATATCAAAACCCTTCACGTTGTCTTTATACTTCACACCATCAAAATAGGCGTCTTTGATTTTGAGAATAACTTCGGCCTTTTCAGGATTTAGAGCTAAGAGTGATTCAAATTTTTTAATCGATTCTAAAACTAAATGAGCATATCTTTCATCAGGTTTAAGATACCAAACATCGAACTTCCATTCCTTTTCTTCGTGCAGTATCACAAGCTCCCAGTAAAAACCGAGGGGCATATCGTATCCGGGGAAAGTCTGGTAGTCCGCAAGCGTTACTTTTCTAAAAAGCCCGCTATCTAGAAATCTTTGGGTAACCTCTAAAGCCTTTTCTTTTGAAATTTCTTCGGATATTACAAGCAGGTCAATATCGAGCCGGTACATGAGTTTCAGCCGGAGACTTCCGATTATTTCAACTTTTCCTAACTGTGAAAAAATATCAATCGCGTCGGTCTTCTTAATGACCTCGTCAGCGATTTTACTCAGATTCTGAGATTCTTTTGTTAAATTTTGTGGGTCCATGATTTAAGATTTAATTTCAAAAACTCGTTCAGTGATCCAACGATTTTCAACTTTCTTGAGTACGGCGACGTTATCAAATTTCATAGAAAAATCAGGCTGCTCTAAGTCTTGAACATAACTCCATATTTGGTCGAGGTCATATGGTTTTAGCTTTCCAAGAGCAACCGTTGCGTGGAGATTTTGGTTTCTATCAAACTGATCCAAAGAGATCCCTTCTATCTTCGAGAGTGATTCTTGAAGATTCGATAAGTTCTGCTTCATCTCAGCAGAGGGCAGGACATCGATATATACAGCAGCTTCGTTGAAATTACCAAAACCTTTTAGTTTATAGTCAGCCTGCACATAATTACTCGTAAAATCTTCGACCACTTGGTAAACATCTATGATTTTATTCTCGTCAAACTCAAAAGAACGCTTGAGGGTCAAATGGGGAGGAATAAAATCATAGAGCGGATAGGTATCGAACTTTTGGGTTAAATCCCGAGTAATTTCTTCGTGAAGTTTTCCAGCTTCGCCTCTGACTAAATGTACGATAACGTATTTCATAATTAATTTATCAGTTTACTGTTCTCCAATTCCAATAAGTGTATCGCCGACAACTACCGTCCGTGTCTCGTCTGGATCTATCTCGCATATAATCCCTGCATATGGACTTCGGATTTCATGATGAGATGTTCCCAGAACAATCTCTCCAAGCAAAGCCCCCTCGGAAACTTCGCAACTTAAAGCCATATCTGTATTCTTTATAAATTTGCCTGGCATCTCGGCTTTCAGTACGCGTATCCCAACCTTAGGGAGTTCTATAATCAGATAGTGGCGAAGCAGGCCGAACA
>CAYJBK010000070.1:0-3560 GCA_964368365.1 uncultured Candidatus Saccharibacteria bacterium | reverse complement strand
ATTATTTTTGTATTCTCCTGGATTCGCCAAATGTGTGAGTAGCCCTGACACGACTCGATCTATCTTTTCTTCAGAAACTTTTGTGTGAATTGGCAACTCAAGTAGCACATACGAAATATTATTCTCCTTTAGGTAAGTATTTAGAGTTCCTGATTTTTTTAGAGACTTGTTTTTACCTGATGTTCGCACAATATCTGGTCGAAACAGCATGGCTAGTTCATCACTTCGACCAATATGATTGGAGACCACTTGAATCAGGCCATCCGTTTTGAAGTTATGTAAATCGATAACATAATCATGCTCTTTGGCGAATACTCCGATAGCAGTAGTAATTTTAGCCACATGAGTGTCTTCGACAGTTTCAAAAAAATTCCTGTTGAGATCAAGGCCCGAGAAAGCTTCTTCTCGAATATTTTTCGCAAATCCAGTAGGGTTGGCAACAGGCAAAAGCGTCAGTGATCCAGGAAAAGAAGGGAGCCTTTCTATAAGCTTATTTATAATAATTTGGCCTGTTTTCTCGTTGCCATGTATCCCCGAGATTATTAATGTCTTCGGGTTACCACTGCCAGTGGTTAAGTAGTCTAGCGAAATACTTTGACCTGATTGGAAGTTGATTTCTTTGCTTTTCTTTACCATAACGTATTAGTTAATCCATAACTTATTCACACCCTTATTTTTAAGCTTATTTTTCACTTTTTATGACTAAAATAGACAATTTAAGCTAACTTCGTTTTATTGGACAAGAACCCAATAGCCGGTTGGCCGAGATCCTTCATATTTAATTTTCCCGTCAGTCCTTAGCTCTGCAAGGAGATTTGCCACATCTTTCGCCTTGAGATCGCTAAAACCCTCAACGAAGTCTTGGAGGCTACCCTTTGCTTCCCTCCTGAGATGCTCGAGAATAAGCTCCTTTTTGGCTGTTCGGTTAAAACCTTTGATTCGTGTATAAATCCCAGGCTTTTCCTGATGTAAATAGTAGCGATGAGAAAGAGCATACTTGATGCCGCTCGTCTTGCCGACCTTATCAACGATACCCAGTTTGAGAAACTTTTCCTTATGTTTCAGGGTCGGAACAACTTTTAGCTTCCGCAGTTTTTCGAGTTCAAAAATCTCATCAAAAGAAAGAATCTCTTGTTGCTCGTTTACAATCTTCTCCAAAAATTTAACAAATTCGGGGTCTTCAACCTTGGCCGGTACATTGATTTGGACAGTAGAGTTATCCGTACCTTTGAAATCGGGCAGACCTTTTCCTTGTCGAATTGCTGACTCGAAAATATTATCTATCCCTTGACCAGATCGTTCTACAAGTTTTGTCCGCTCGAAAGCTTCGGCAACGAGTCGATTTCTCCAGTGGGGCGCGGCAGTTAGAACATTTTCCGGATTTATATCACTTGGAAATCCACCAGGACTAATAACTGTGAAGCTTTCAGGTGAAGCACGAATTATCACCGAACGACCTCTAATGGAATAGTCGCGGTGAGCTATGGCATTGTTAACTGCTTCTCGGCACGCCTTTTCATCAAAGGCTAGAACTTCTTGCTGTATAAATCCCTCCTGATACGGGGTACGGATATTTCTCGCGTTTATCGTAGCCCAAATCTCATCGTAAATATTGAAATAGGGTGCTCGCCAGATAATCCGAAAATCGTGGTGGATTTGTTCTGGATCACCGCGCCATTCGTAAATAATTTCTGCTTGTGATAGATGTTCAGTAATTTTTTCAGACTTCCCAAGCAGCAAAAGGGCTGCATATGTAAGCTTTTCCTCCCTCATAAGTTCCGCATCGGTAAGTATCTGCTCTGGCGTTGCCGTAAGAAGTCCAGAATTTCCTGTTTTCTCTGCTCTTCGTCTTTTGAAATTTTCGAGCGCACTTGTATCTAGGTCTCCGATCTTGAGATGTTCAACAATTCCTGACGAAAAATCCGGTTGCACTTCGTTGAGTATCGAACGAGTATCTTCGTCGTCCATTTCAATAATCGATTCGCCTTTGCGTATCGGATAGGTGTAATTTCCGTTTGAGCGAATTCTTTGACCAACAGGTCGCGCAGGAATATCAAAAACAACAACTCTGCCCTGTGGGTGAGTTACCTCCTCTATGGAAACCGTTAGACCGATCTGTTGGTAAACTTCATGAGGGATTTTGCTCAAGTTTCCGGCATAAGCACTTGAACCTGTAACCTGTCCATCGTTGTTTATTCCCAAGAGTAATCGCCCGCCGCCAGAGTTCGCTATAGCTGCACAGTAATCTGATCTGTGACTATCACTAAAACTCGATCTTGCTTCTTTAAACTCAAGAACGGCGGTTTCCCGATTCTGGATGATGTCGTTGATGTCTTCAGGTAAGTACATTTTTATGAATTTATCGCATCAACTCCTCAATCAGCACTCCCAGCGCTTTGGCAATCTTCTCAATCGTGGCCAGCGTTGGATTCTTGTTGCCGTTTTCGACGTTGCTCATATACGATGCTTCGACCTTAAGTTTTTTGCAGAGATCACCCTGCGTCATGCCTTTTCCAAGACGGATTCTCCGGATGTTCTCGCCTAGTTTTTTTGCGGGATTAGACATATATCAACAGGTAAAGTATAGCGCTATTTAACTTTCCAGACAATTAACTTATAATATAAGTAGTGGTAGCAATAAGGATTCAAAAATAGCGTACTTTCCCCACCCAGCAGCGAAGGGAAAAACATTTAAATAGGGGGCTAAGGAATTTTCCCTTCACTGCTCCCACCCATTAAGGATATTTTTGAAGAATACCCCCAACCCGCTCTCCATTCGCGCAAACTCCGATTCGGCAAAGGCTCTGTGGATGGCGTGCGGCGGACGGTACTCCGGCCGTTGGCGGGGACGCACCATTGGTATCGGAGCGTACTGCGTTCGTGGTGTCGCCACTAGCCACCGCGCGTACGCCAGCAGAGTTAGTTTTAATCATAGCGGTCTCGTCTCGAAGAAAGTTCGAGCCGAGGCTAGTATCACTCCGCAAGCGACCCGTACAACTGTGAAAACAGTTGTACGGTTTGTCGTTGCGAGAGGATGTGGGAGTCGAAAGCCGCAGCGCGACGGCGCGAGGCGTGGTCACGCAAAAATTCACCAGAATTTTATGCGTGACCGACTCCCACATCCTCTCCCCTTCTCATAAAGATTAAACCGCGACCGTCCGAAGACGACCGCGGTCGGTAGCACACTGTTATGGGAAGCGCACTTAGGTCTGGAGTCGCACCTGCGGCAGGGCCGACGTCACGATGTATGGAGCGATGCGGAAAGTGCGCTCCCGATGACCCCAGTTCCAGTCCATGTTGCAGAGCGCCTTGCCACGGCGATCCACGTAGCATGTATCCTCGTACAGGCCGTCCCCCCTGGGCGAGACCTGTACCGCGAGCGCGTCAAGCCAGAGAATGGCGTCGTCGAGGATGTCCCGGTGGGTGTAGAGGAAAGACACGACAGCAATCGGATCGAGCGGTACGTTCCCCGCCTTCAAAATCCGATCACGAGCTTCGAAGGGTGCCAGACCTTCCATGTCGATCCGGACGCGCACCACCAAGAAATCTCCGGAGAAGCG
>CAYJBK010000069.1:0-6261 GCA_964368365.1 uncultured Candidatus Saccharibacteria bacterium | reverse complement strand
CTAAATGGCGAAAGACGCTTGAGGAGCTCTTCTTGATTGATTGCTCCAAATGGAGATGTGCCCCCAAACTGATTTTGCATAATAGAGATGGGGGTCGGTTTTGTGTTGTTAAACACATAGGAACAGCCAGGGTCGATAGCGGTGCGCCGGGTGACGAGACCAAATCGGTTGAAGCTGGTGTGGCCGGTTCCCTCCGCAATAAACCATTTATCAGGTATCTTTAAAAGTTCGGGAGGTGGGCCAAAGAGATCTGCGTTAAGACAGTTTGGGTTTTTGGGCCTATCTCCCAAAGCCTCTTCAATATATTCATCAGCAAGGCCGCCGAATGAGTGTCCAAACTCATGCATAATGAGGTCTGCTGCGTCGTCTACTTCTTGCCCGAATTGTGTGCGAGCGGTGCCGAATGATACAAATGCTCGACCGTCAAGCTCTGCATACGACCGAAAATCTTTTCCCGAGAGGAGAATGACCTTATCGATGAAAGGATTTTTCGCTTTCGCTCGACTTGTTATTGTGTTGTGTGCTGCGATAATTGAGTTGAGATCGAAGCCAGATACGCCCGTGAAGAAATCTTCCCCGCGAACCGTCCAAATGTTTATTTTTGCGCTGTTTTCCCGAAAGGGAGAATATTGCGTAAAAGATTTGTCGTACACTTTTTTTACGATTGTATCGAATTCTTTTTTTGTGAATCCTTCGCCTACAAAAAGTATATCGAGTTTCTCGGCGGCTGAACCTTTGGTTATCAGTGCGGTTGCTTTTCCTATTGGTGAAGGGAAGACAGTCAGTCGCTCTGTGATGGGGCCACCTCCTGTAGGGCAGGTGATGAGGTACGTGCGCGGCTCCGTGATATTTTCAATGACCTGCTCTCCTTGAGGTGCCTTTGGTCCATACCACGGGGATCCTCCCGGGATAGTTGAGCCAACACAGCGGCGTGCTCCGGGGACAGGCCCCCACTTCAGTGTTACGGTGTCGTTCACGCATGACGCGTTATTCGGGAGGAACCCACGGTCGAGGTCCTTGCAAGCTAGGTTGGGTCGAGCGGGTGGGGGAGGAGGTGAGGTTGGGGCGGGCGGCGTCACAGTTACCCGATCGGTTGTTGTTTGTTGAAGACTAGATCCACACGTTATGGTATAGGTGCGCGGCTTTGTGATCGTTTCTACCGCCTCAGAACTAAAGGGAGGTTTAATACCACCCCATGACGTAGTTTCACCAAGAGGCTCTGTTGAAGCAAAGCATTGCTCGAGAGTTGTACGAGCTCTCCAGGAAAGAACTACCTTGTTGTTTATGCACGAACCGTGTTTAAGGTTTCCGTTTTGATCGAGACAGTATATTTCGGTCCCACCCCCACCATTAGGGGGGAGAAGACCTGTGGAAGCCACCTCTGCGATTGCTTTTTCTGCTGCCGTGCTACTCTCTTCCGGCGTGCTTTCGGGAGCGGTTTTTGTTTCGGCAGCCTCTTGTGGGGCTATGGTGAGGGTTAGGGGAGCGGCTGTGGCGGAGGCGCCGCGACTGTTTCGTGCTGTAATGGAGATGGTATAGGTGCCTACGTCAAGCGCAGAGGTATCGAGTTCGAGTCCCCAGAGCTCATCTTTTGCAGCTCCGTCCCCGTGCTTGCCGTCATCAAAGAGCTCTTTTGTGCTTGCAGACGAGTCTTTTCCTGTTATTTTTGCTACGATCGCGGTAACACCAAATGCGCTTACTGCTTTGGTTCGGAGCAGGGTTGGTGATCCTCGAGTCACGACGCTTGGAGAGAGCCGCACGTCTTGAAGCGAAACGCTCCCTATTTCTGCTGAAGACGCGTAAGTGAATCCGAAAACACTAAATAATAGTAAGAATAAAAAGGAAAACCGTTGTGAGTGTCTCATTGCCCATTAGTATAAGCGAGAGAGGATAAGAGGTAAACAAAAAACGGGGATAGGTGGCGGTGCTTGTGTCTTTGTGGTTGAATTGGTGCATGTCTAAAACGCCTCGGTTTGATGCCGCGCTTGAGGGCATCCTCAAGGATCTCTTGCCTCACGAACGGGTGTGCTCCGCATGCAAGACCCCTTTTTTTCTAGAAGAGGGAGATATCGAATTTTTGAAGAAGCTTCGGGTACCGCCTCCTTCTCTCTGTCGAGATTGCAGGCTACAGCGGCGGCTTTCCTATCGGTGCAGTTTTAAGCCGGTATTTCACAAGAAGCAGTGTTCTGCTCCTGGGCATAGCGAAAAAGTGCTTGCCTTTTTTGATGAAAATAACCCTGTTGCTGTATATGACGATGCCTATTATAGGAGCGACGTGTGGGATGCAGCTGCTTTTGACAGAGAGTATGATCCACGCCGTCCATTTTTAGAACAGTTTGCTCAGCTTAGAAGTGCTGTTCCTCATCAGACTCTTAATCTGGACCCGCAAAGCGTGGGGTGCGAGTATACCTCCTCTGGTCGGGGTTCGAAGAATTGCTACTACGTTGCGGTACCTTTTTATGCGGAAAATTTACAATATGGGTCCTCCGGAATTCGTTCCAAAGACTCGCTTGAGTTTTTGGAGCTCGATAATTCTGAATGGTGTTTCGATTCCGTGCGCGTTGAAAATAGCTATGGGTGTATTTCTTGTATTGATTCTTCAAATTGCGTTGATTCCGCGTTTCTTTACGACTGCAAAAATTGTACAAACTGTTTTGGGGCCACTAATATGCGGAACAGAAAGTACGTATTCTTTAATGAACAGCTCACCAAAGAAGAGTATGAGAAGCGGGTAGGGGCTATCAACCTGGGGAAGCTGTCGGTGTTTATTGAGTGGTCTCGGCGCTTTGCGGATTTAAAGAGCTCCGCGATCAGGAAAAATATTGACGTGCTTAAGGTAGAAAATTCCTCCGGAAATCAGCTTCGAAACTGCAGAAAGTGCGTCGATACCTATCGTGTCTTTGGTGAAGGGAAAATCTTCGCCATTGTACGTACATCGAAAAGGCGACCGATTCAATGGATCTCTGGGGTGCAGCAAATTCTACGCTTGTCTATGAATCAACAGGGTTGCCAGAAGCATCGCGGGCTATTGGCTCCTGGATGATCCGCGGCGGGCAAGATATTGAGTACTGCGGGGAGTCTCAGAATATTCAATATTGCTTTGGATGTTTTGGGATTCGCAATAAGAAATTTTGTATTTTAAACAAGCAGTATGGCGAAGAAGAATATTGGCTGCTCGTTGACGACATAAAATCAAAAATGATGCTCGATGGCGAGTATGGAGAGTTTGTTCCGATGGCTGCAAGCCCACTTCCTTATAATGACTCCAATGCCCAGCAGGAATATCCGCTTACAAAAGATGCAGTATTCGCTCGAGGACTCAACTGGAGGGAAGAGAAAGATACTGGAGTAGATCTCACAAAGCTCGATGTGCTCCGCGTGCATGATCTTCCTGATGACAGTGCTGACGCGCCGGAGGATATACTTAAGAAAGTGATTGTGTGTGAAGAGACAGGGAGACCATTTCGGCTTACGGAATACGAACTCTCTTTTTATAAAAAGAGAAAGCTTCCGCTTCCACGCGTTCATCCCGATGTTCGCATTGATGCTCTTTTGATGCAGCGACACCCCTATCGCCTGTGGGATGATGTTTGCAAAAAATGTGCTAAGGTCATGAAATCAGCATACGATCCCTCTCGTAATTTTACGGTGTATTGTGAGGACTGCTATCAGAAAGAAGTGGTATAAGTATGAATTCTGAAACTAAAAATTGTGTGCAGTGTAAGAAACAGTTCGTGATCGGACCGCCGGATTTTTCGTTCTATGAGAAAATACAGGCGCCTTCACCGACTCAGTGTCCAGAGTGCAGATTGGTCCGCCGTCTCACCTGGAGAAACGAGCGAAGTCTTTATCGCCGTACTTGTGATCTTTGTAAAAAACAGATGATCTCTGTCTTTCATCCAGACACGAAACTCACTGTGTATTGCAGTCCGTGCTGGTGGTCAGACAAATGGGATGCCTTGGATTACGGAGTGGACTTTGACCCCACGCGCACCTTCATGCAGCAAGTACGAGAACTTCTGGGGCGCGTACCAGTACCGAATCTCTATGGGTTATACACGACGCTTGTGAATTCCGACTACACCAACATGGTGGGATATCTGAAGGATTGTTATATGGTCACGTACGCAGACCATAATGAGAATTGCTTGAACTCAAGCATGATCCTGTACTCCAAAGACAGCGCAGACAACTTGCTGCTCTATGAAAGCGAACTGTGCTACGAAAGTATAAATTGCACGAAATGTTATCGGGCGCTTTACTCGCTTGATTGCGATGCCTCGACCAACATCCAGTACTGTCGAAATCTCTCTGGATGCTCCGACTGTTATGGGTGTGTAAATCTGAAGAATAAAAAATACTATATTTTTAATGAGCCCTACACGAAGGACGACTACGAGAGGAAACTGAAAGAGATCAAGGATGAGGATCCGTATAAACTCTGGAACTCTTTTCCTCAAAAGTTCATTCACGGAGTTCAGAATATCGATGTTTCGGGAGACTATGTTCACAACTCGAAAAATGTTCACGACTCCTATCTTATCTACCGTATGGAAGATTCTAGATACTGTACTTACACCACAGGAGGGAAGGACTGCTACGATTTTACCAACTATGCGGAAGCCTCGGAGCTTTTGTATGAAACACTCCAGTCCGGAGATCATGCTGCCAGGGTCCGATGGAGCTTTTTTGTGATCTCAAATGTGCAGAATGTTGACTACAGTTTCTTTATCATCGGCGGGCAAAACATTTTTGGAAGTGTGGGGCTTAAGAAAAAGCAGTACTGTATTTTAAACAAGCAGTACTCGAAAGGGGAGTACGAGGCGCTTGTTCTAAGGATTGTGGAATACATGAAGGCAGGAGGGGAGTATGGCGAGTTTTTCTCGTCGTCTTTTTCGCCGTTTGCTTATAACGAAACAACGGCCCAAGAACATTTCCCGATTAGCAAAGATGAGGCACTCAAAAAGGGATATCAGTGGCGAGATCCTGAATCTCGTTCTTATGCCATAGAGGGAGATATTCGTGCATGTGATCACGGAGGCACGTGTAGCCATAACTGCTCCACTGCATTTCGACCCGTATCGGCTGAGCTCGCTTTTTATGAAAAGATCGGCGTACCGATCCCTACACTCTGTCCTAACTGCAGGCATGGCCGTCGACTCTTATGGCGAAACCCAGCGCGATTCTATGATCGCAGATGCGCGTGCGCTGGTGCACGGTCCGAGAATGGTCTCTACCAAAATACGCGAGAACATTTCCATGTAGGTGGCGATTGTCCAAATACGTTTACGACAAGTTATTCGCCAGATCGAAAAGAGATCGTGTACTGCGAGCAGTGCTACCACGCAGAAATTCTATGAAAAAAGTTTTAGTATTCGGTGTCTTTGATAAACTGCACCCAGGACATCTCCATTTCCTGGAGCAAGCTCGCGCATTGGGCGAAGGACTTGTTGTTGTCGTTGCAAGAGATTCCATCGTCATGCGTCTCAAGAAAAAGATACCACTCCACTCTGAAATGGCTAGGATAAAGGCTCTAAATATGGTCCAAAATGTTTCACGGGCGCTACTCGGAGACGCCGAACTAGGAACATATCATGTTTTGAGGGAAGAGAAGCCGGACTTAATTGCTCTCGGGTACGATCAGAAAAATCTTCGTCTTGATCTTGAGGAGAAAATGGAGCGGGGTTTTTTGCCTAAGATTCCTCTTGTGTATCTGGATCCGCATCAGCCAGAAATATATAAGTCGTCGCTCATGCCCTAATGATTTTTGTATATACAACAACATCAAATAAAGAAGAGGCTGATCGGCTTGCGGCGCTTCTCGTAGAGAAGAGGCTTGCTGCGCGGGTGAATTCCTGGCCTATCTATGCGACCTATATGTGGGAAGAGAAGGCTAAGCAGGCGGAGGAGTTTGCGGTGCTCATCAAAAGTGCGGAGGCTAAGTTTCAGGAGATAGAAGATCTAATAATTAACAACAGTACTACTCGCGTCCCACGTATTGCGGCCATTGAAGCAAAGCGCATCAATCACCAGTTTCGTGAGTGGATCGTTTCGTCCATTGGATAGCTTTGATTGGCACTTTTCTGGTAGAGTGGGGATATGAAATTTGACGCGGCTCTAGACGCAATTTTTAATGAAACTTCGGCCGGGGAACGGACATGCTCCGAATGTTCCCAGACCTTTCTTTTCGACGAAGCAGACCTCGATCTTTCTCGGAAGCTTCGTATTCCTCCGCCCACAGTGTGTCCAGATTGTAAAAGG
>CAYJBK010000068.1:0-6289 GCA_964368365.1 uncultured Candidatus Saccharibacteria bacterium | reverse complement strand
CTGTTGCTTGCGTGGTCTGCTGCACAATCGTCGTATCCGCAGCCGGAGCTGGCTCCAGGATCTTAGCGTCATAGGTAAACCCCGTCTCGCCCGCGCTCGTGCGGACCGGAGTAATGCCGAGTTTAAGAGCAATATCGAGAGCATACATTGGATTAAAGGCCCAGAGTCGCTGATACTTGAAGCCACTAATGGTTCCTGGCGTCACCTTATACTCATACCCGTAGGTTGGAATTCCCAAAACTATTTTCTTTTTAGAGATAGTCTTTGCGGCCAAGTTCACAATATTCTCTGTCCATGCTGGGTCTGATACTGGAGCATACGGAGCCTCGCGGGCTCTGTTGAGACGCTTATTTACCGTGCCCTGATCATACGCCATGATCTCCACGCGATCACAATATTTATTGAGCG
Source organism: uncultured Candidatus Saccharibacteria bacterium (assembly GCA_964368365.1). Classification (GTDB taxonomy): domain Bacteria; phylum Patescibacteriota; class Minisyncoccia; order Phycocordibacterales; family JBBUBG01; genus CAYJBK01. Next base: position 5,881 of record CAYJBK010000068.1, on the reverse strand, counting down.
CCACGTAATCGTTTGCATAGTCCTGTGCATCTGGCGGGATCACATCACCGGGCAGGTACCGATCTTCGAGTGGCATGCGCGATTCAATGGCACAGTAGATCAGCTTATTTCCCATCCGCATATCAAGTCCCTTGAGAAACGTTGAAAAATAGTTGATCGTCTCGTGCTTCTTTGCCTCAAAGTCGATATCGATGCCGTCAAAATTGTTTTTCTTAACCACGGCTGCTATCTCGTCCTCAAGCGCGATGCGTTTTGTGGTATTACTCAAGATCGCGTGAATCGTGTCACCGTCGCCCCACATCACCGTAGGCACCACAAGCACTTTCTGGCGCCGCGCCTCCGCAATAAAAGAGACCCACGGCTCTTCAGTAAGACGCGCTGTGTCGGCGAGCGTGCCGTCTTTCTTCATGGTGTAGCCGAAGGGCATCACGCTCGTAAGTTGCGCGAGATGCGGCAAGACGTCTGCGGTACCTGTGGCCGTGCGCCAGTATGGTATCCAGCCAGAGATCTCAAATGATCGACCAGACTGGCCAGATCCAGCTACCCCAAGCGCCGCTTGGGTCCGCGGACCAACGACGCCATATCCGTCGGCAGCAGTACCTGAGCAAATAATGCTCTGCTCACATTGAAATTTCTTTACGGCAGCATGCGTGAGGGCACCGAAATAACCAGTATTAAAACCAGACGCCAAATATCCCTTGGCAATAAGCTGATTCTGAGCTGCGGTGACATCCGCCCCAGAAAGCCCGAGCGAAAGCGAGCGACTCGCAGCACGAGCGCCCGCGGGCAGGAAAAAAACCCCAAGAATAGACATAAAAACTGCTACTGAACGCCAAAGTCTCATGGTCATATACTACCATGACGCTTGAACAGCCCTGAAACCTACAAACTGATATACTGAAAGCGTGAAAATAGTCTCCTGGAATGTGAACGGCATACGCTCTGTCTTCAAAACCACATTTCAATCGTGGCTCAAACAAAACGTCCCCGATATTCTCTGCCTCCAGGAAATAAAAGCTGAGTCGAGCGAGCTCGGGTCAGAATTCACCGAGATTGAGGGGTACTACGCATATTTCAATTCAGGATTGCGAAAGGGGCACGCAGGAGTTGCGGTCTATACAAAAGCGAAACCGCTCTTAGTAGAAACAAAGCTCGGTATCGAGCGGTTTGACGACGAGGGACGGTGTCTCAAACTCACCTTCAAAGAGTTTACGCTCTTTAACTTTTACATACCGAATGGTGCCCGAGACAAAAGCACCATGGGATACAAACTCGACGTATATTCCAAACTCTTCCCCATCTTTACGTCGCTTGCTGCCGAACCCACGATCCTGACCGGCGACTTCAACATCGCCCATACCGAGATGGATCTCGCCTATCCGAAGCAGAATCAAGACAACACAATGTTCACGCCCGAGGAGCGCAAACAGCTGGATACTTTGCTTGGTCTGGGTTATACAGACACATTCAGATATAAGTATGGAGATAAGAAAGCATATAGCTGGTGGTCGTACGCTTTTGATGCTCGAAACAATGACGTTGGCTGGCGCATCGATTATTTTTTTGTAAGCGAATCCTTGAGATCCCTCGTAAAAGATGCTTATACTCAAAGGGAGGCTTTGGGTTCCGACCACGGACCGATCGGATTACTCCTAGACATAGCGCTCGATAGTACCGAAAAACCAAATTATAAAAACCGAGGACCAGCGACACTTTTTGATCAACTATGAAAAACATGAACATCGAACGACCTAAATCAAACCAACCACTTCCCGCGCATGCCACATGCGTCTTTAAGGGTGCTATCTTTGACGTGTATCAATGGGAACAGGAAATGTACGATGGATCGAAAGCTATTTTCGAGAAGTTGAAGCGGCCAGATACTGTTGTCGTTTTCCCCATCTTACCCGACGGACGAATACTCCTTACAGAACAAGAGCAACCTGGCAAGGCGCCCTTCATCGGTGCAACAGGCGGGCGTGTGGACGAAGGCGAAGACATCGAGGCGGCAGCGCGACGAGAGCTTCTTGAAGAAAGCGGATATGAAGCGGATGAACTCATCCTCTGGGATGCCCAGCAGCCGCTAAGCAAGATCGAGTGGGCAGTGTATACCTTTGTGGCCAGAGGCTTGAGAAAAGTTGCGGATCTCGATCTGGATCCCGGAGAAAAGATCAAACTGAAACCGACCACACTCGACGAACTTATTGAACTCGCCCAGAAGGGTTACTTTGTAGAAAAGGAAGTTGTCATCAAACTCCTCGAAGCGAAACTGTATCCCAAGAAGAAAGTGTCGCTTGAAAAACTGTTCAGTGCATAAAAGGCATTAAAACCCCCAGAGCAGAGACGCTTTCCTAAAGTTAGAATCTGTGGTTTAATACTGAAATTCACACACTATTCATGAAAAACACACCTACATTAGCCAAAAGCGCCCTTCTGGCCTTTGCTTTAGCCGTAATTCCCCTCTCGAGCGTGCACGCCGCACTCTCTCTTGCGATACAGTCGGTCTCTCCCAGCACGACCATCGCCGTAAATCAGACAATCACTTTTATCGTCGTTGCTTCCGGTTTCTCAAGCCCAACCTTCCGCGCCACAGACTCATTCCGGAATACCACGACAGCAACTATTGATTCCAGTGGAAATTTCCGATGGACACCCGACTCAAACGATATCGGCACACACACCTTTACGATTACTGTCACCGATTCTTTGGGAAATGTGGTAACGGCACAGCAGCAGGTCATCGTCTCAACCTCTTCGTCATCCAACAACTCCCTCACAATCCAGTCGCTCTTTCCTAGCTCATCAGTCACTACAGGCCAGCAGGTACTCTTCACTGCAGTTGCCTCAGGTTTTACAAATCCAACCTACACAGTAAGCGATAGCTTTGGCGGATCAACAGTACGGTCCAATTTCATTAATTCTTCGGGAAACTTTAACTGGACCCCGCAGGTACAGGACACCGGAACACACGTGATCACCGTTTCAGTAACAGATAGTTCTGGCCGCAGCGCAAGCGCGCAAACGACAATCACCGTCTCTTCGAACCAGCCCAATAACACTTCGAGCGCCATCCAGGGTCCTTTTCCCAGCTCTACAGTACAGGTAGGAACACAGGCCACCTTCAGTGTAACTTCGATTGGTTTTATAAATCCCATCCATTCTGTCAGCAGCTCACGGAGTAGCAGCATAACGAATTCCAATATAAATTCGTCAGGATTCTTCAGCTGGATTCCAAACATAAATGATGTGGGGACGCACGTGATAACCGTCAATACAAGCGACGCATTCGGCCATTTCAGGACACTTCAAACCACAATAAACGTCTTTAGCTCAACCTCAAACACCATTTCTCAGCCGTCACAAACAACCATCGAGATACTTCAGGCTCAGATAGCCTCCCTACAAGCGCAAATTGCAACATTCCTCGGCACGAATTCGGGATCTTTCTCTTCATCAGAATTTATAACCGGTCTTCCTTCCTCCACGGCCACAGTTGTAGGAACTGGCAACGGGCGTATCTTTACAAACTTTATGCAGGTCGGCTCGACCGGAGACGAGGTAGTGGAGCTTCAGCGGCGTCTCACCTCGCTCGGAGTTTACTCCGGACCAGTCACGGGCTTCTTTGGATCCCTCACTCAGGCAGGACTACGCCGATTCCAAGCACAGCATGGAATATCCCAGACAGGATCTGCTGATTCGGCAACACTCCAGGCACTCAACCAAAGCTCGTTCTAACGTACTACACAATATATTCGTATGGCGTATACTCTACACATATGAAATCTATACACACTGTTTGGATCGGGTTTCTCGTCGGTATTATAAGTCTTAGTGCTCCGCTTTCGTACATTTCGGCCGCTGCCTCAATGTCGATTAGTGGCGTTTCCGCTGACGCATCTGCAAATGCCGGTGCTGCCCTTACGTTTACTATTGTAACTCCTGAATTCGTCAGCCCCACATTCACACTCTCTGACTCGTTTGGAGGCACGAGCGCGAGCGCGGGACTCATAAGCAGCTCTGGTATTTTTACGTGGACACCAGCTACAAGTGACGTGGGTACACACAACTTCACCTTCTTTGCGAGTGATACGAGTGGTCACAGCGGTAGCGTGACCCAATCTATCACCGTAGTGAGTGTTCCCACAGTAACCATTAGTTCTCTCCTACCAGGAGCAACTCTCAGCCAAACGCAAACAGACGTCTCTTTTACTGCAACAGCAAATGGATTTGTCAGCAGCCCAACCTTCACTCTTTCTGATTCGTTCAGCGGAACAACAATCACTAATGCAAATATTACCTCGAACGGTCTCTTCACCTGGGCGCCCGGATCAACGCAGGGTGGCACACACACTATCACCGTCACCGCAACGGATGCAACTGGTCGCACTGCGAGTGTGACGCAGGTCATCACGGTCCAACGCACGGGTGCATCTATACAATCTCTTTCCCCAGGCGCATCCGTAAGTTCAGGGATACAAGTGACATTCACCGTTGTTCCAACAGGATTCACAAATCCCGTATATGTGGTGGCGGATTCCTTCTCCGGAACGAGCGCATCGAGCTCAGTGATAAACAGCTCTACCGGTGCCTTCTCGTGGACACCCACGGTGGCTGACGGCGGCACACACACCTTTACCATAACCGTTACCGACTCTACGGGACGCGCGGCAACGGTGACACAGCAGATCACTGTTGCCGTAACACAGTCCGCAAACATCACAGGCCTTACGCCAGGCTCAACGGTTTCCGTCGGCACACTGGTTTCCTTCGGAGTCACGGGAACCGGCCTCTCATCTCCATCCTACTTTGTTTTCGATCCCTTCGGCGGCAGTACCATTACGCAAAAAAACATTAATAGTTCTACGGGTGCCTTCTCGTGGACACCGAGTGCGGTTGACGTCGGCGTGCACAACGTCGTGGTGCAGGCAAGCACGGCAGCAGGTCAAACTGTAAATATCCCGGTCGCCATCACTGTTCAAGGCAGTACCGCAGCGAGTGCGACAGCGGTATCAGCAGTGGCCAAGACCCCCGCGGCCGTCACAGCCTCTACCGCCACGCCTCTTTTTACGCGCAATCTCGCATCCGGATCCGTGGGCGAGGATGTTCGTGCCCTCCAAAAGATCCTTCAGGATGGTGGCTTCCTGAACCATGTTCCCACAGGAAGCTATGGAGCGCTCACAGTTGCCGCGGTTAAGAAATTCCAGTTGGCTCACGGAATTGCTCAACTGGGGAATGTAGGTCCAGCAACACGGGCAGCCCTTAATGCGCTCGCAGCTCCGAGCCGCCCGCAAGCAATCGCACTTCTCAAGGCTCAGATTCTAGAAGCTAAAATAAAGCTTGCTGAGCTTGAGAGTCAGCTCGCGAAGCTTGAGGCTACGCAGTAACATATCGCCCATGATAAGACGAATACTTACCTTCTTCGACAAGCTCGAAGACACTATACGGATCTCACTGAGCCATCGCCCGATTATCTACGCATTTATTGGGGGCATAGGCATTGTGCTTTTCTGGAAGGGAGTCTGGGAAACCGCAGAGCTCTATCCTGCTCTCTTTGGGCCCGTATCAATTCTCATCGGCGTCATCATACTGCTTCTTACTGGCCTTCTCGTTTCGTTCTTCATAGGAGACAGTATTATCCTCTCCGGCTACAATCGAGAGAAAAAACTCGTCGAGAAAACAGAGAGCGAGGTGCGGGCCGAGCAAAGTGTCATGCGCTCGATGGCTTCGCGCTTAGAAGTCATAGAAACCCATGTTAAAAAGCTTTTAGCGAACCAAAATGGAGCCGGAAAGTAGAGAAAAGATCCGCTATGTGATCGAAAATCCAAAAGGAAGCTACAAGTCTTTTGAGATTGAGAACGACCCGCTTTGGAAGGACAGATCG
>CAYJBK010000067.1:0-6307 GCA_964368365.1 uncultured Candidatus Saccharibacteria bacterium | reverse complement strand
GATCCACTCGTTCTTTGCGAGCGGTGTAATATCGCTCCATACCGCTTGCGCCTTCGGCGTGGATTCAAGAGCTTTTCGCCAATCTCCCGGCATGCTATGTACTGCTCCTTTTTTCTTCATAATTGCGATACTATTCTAGCTATCCCCACCCTTCCAGCCAGTATCAAATAAGGATACTGGGGTGTTTCTTACGATAGTGAGTCTCAACAAGAAAACCCACCGCTAGGGGTGCCAACGAAAAAAACGCGACAAAGATTGCAGGGAAGAACCCCTTGGGGACCAGGCCGAGGAATTCCAATATCGAAAGTAGGATGGTGAACAAGAAAGCACCAGTGGCAGGGACAAGGATTATGGTACTGAGAAGCCCCCTACACTTCAATATCGGTAGAAGCGAGACGACCAGCGTGAGTAGAAAAACAATAAATTCGAGAATAGAGTTTTGTGAAATAAAATGCTGAGGAACGTAGTATCGCGCCTCCTGTCCAGGCCCTGTGATCAGTACGTCTGTGGCACCACTCATAGACCGATATACATATGAAATTGCGGGCTCGAAGAATATGTACACGACACCAACTACTAAAAGTACCAGGGCAATTTTCCGGCGAGAATTCAGACTCATTGATAAATTATACCACACGCATAAAAGCCATCCAAAATAGAAACCCGCCTCCTCCGGGTTTCGGAAAAGACGGGTCGCAATGCTCACTTCGCAGAGGCTCTGTAGATCTCGAGATGTTCCTTCACGAACGCCTCGATTGCCTCGTCGATCGGCTTCTGAAGGGTGAACCTCGGTCTGCCGTTCTGATCCTTGAAGGCAAATCCTCCCTGCGGATCATACTGGACATCCCAGGTCATGATACCCTCGGGGCCGGGGCGACCTTCCGCTACCCAGGGGTCGGTTCCCCCGAATTTTTCGATGTGATCGATGACATCGATACACCCCGTCGCCTTCACGATCCCCGCCTCCTCTGCATAGGTGTAGATCGCGAGACCGTTGCTGCAGAACGCAGGAGCCAAAGGCCGCCGATCGGCCCAGGTGTAGAGCACGAGCACTCCTTCCAGTCGCGTATCAACTCAGTTTCAGTAATGCAGACTACTACACAAAGAGAAATTGTAAAGACGGCAGATTTCTACTAAATAACAAGGATGTTGCCGGTCATCGTTTCTGCGTGAGCACTGCAGTGGTAGGGATAGACACCTGGCTGGTCGAAGGTGAAAACATACTGTTCTCCCTTTTTGAGCGCTTTTGAATTCTGTGTCGGATAGTACGTATGTGCAGGATGCGAGTCGGTATTTATATAGTGAACCACATCGTCTTTGTTGATCCATGTTATCGTCGTACCCAGAGAGATCTTGATGTTGTGCGGGGTAAAAAGCGAATGCTCGAGTTCGATCGTGAGCGTTTTCTTGCCAGTCATATCCTCGTATGCACCTGAGCTCGAGCGATCGACGACAAATTCGAAGCGACCATCGTGACACGATCCATCGGGCCAACATGCGCTGTAGACCACCGCGTACAAGCCATCAGGGGTAGCGGGATCGAGACCGCGGCGCATAGCCAGGAGATTCCTATCGAGCATCGTTTCTCCCGTTGCATACTCCACACCATCGCGCACAACAGAGATCTTCGAGCCAGGGCCGAGATCAAAGTTGAAATCGATCACGACGTTGGTCGGAACGCCAGCAAGCAGGGCGCCATGAGCAGGGGTGCTTGTCTCGAAGTGGGCACTTTTCTTCTGCCGGGAAAAAGAAACCGTAGTACCCTGGACCTCAACGGGCGCGGGAGCGAGAGAGTCAACGGTAGTACGCGGCCATTTCCAGAAAACGACAGCGATCGCGACGAGAACTGCTCCGATAATAATTTTTTTCATATGGCGTAACGATTACTTAGTAGTTAAGTCACTCCAAGAAAGTATATGCCATTTCAGCTCTTTTTGACAGTAACACCTCCAAGGAAGAAACTAACGAATTCTATCTTAGGAAATAAGTCAATATCAGTACCTATTTCTATATCCCGCACTAGGCGAGCGCCTGTAAGGATTTCTCAAATGTACCCCAGTACTCTGGGAACTGCTTTTCCACAAAGGGGCGCAAAATCAACTCCGTTTTATCTCTCGCTTTTTTCTTTTCTCCCGGATCACTGGAAAAAACGGCACCTCGATTATTATCCAGCTTGTCTGCCATCTTCACCTTCATCAAGTCACTATTGCCGATAGAAATAATCTTTTGAAAAAAACTTTCCCAAGTGCCATTCTGGTCCCAAGTCAGCGTATCCACTCCATTTTTAACGTCAATACCAAATTTTTTCTCTAAGTCTTTCACATCATACTTCGTCCATTCCCCGAGGTCGTGACATAACGCGATCAGCACAGCATTCGTATTTTTTACACCAAACTCTTCTATCAAGACCCTCGCCACCCTCACGGGGTGACGATTGTAGTTACCTTTGTAGAGGGTTCTTGGAGTATTATGATACTGCTCAACGACTTTTATTGCTTCCTCGACAAGCGCCCTATCTTTTTGTTCAATTCCATTCAAAACCGCGGTTTTATGTGCATCTAAATCCTCATAGGCGTCCAAATTTCTGAAGTACTCCTCATTTGTGGAGTATTTTTCTTTCATCGTTGTATCGCTTTTCAACTACTTGTTAATCTAAATCGTACCAGGAATGGACCTGTTTGAAAAAATGGGGTCAGCCACAGTTCTCTTTTTTAGTCTTTTTCAGAATCAAAAGCGTTAGGCGGCCATTGGCACGGGTAATGACATTATATACGTGATCACCGACATCGACTCGTTCTGCTCGGGACACGCGATAAGTATATCAGAAACTGTGGCTGACCCCATTCTCGCTATCGAAGTGAGCGTGGGGCACGAGGGGCAAAAGGGCTGGATCACGATCTCTCTTTATCGGGAATGAGGAAGTAATGCCGGCGGCGAGCGGCTAGACTTTGATTGATTTCCTAAGCAAAAACAGCTTGTCCTCCTCCCGGGAGACAAGCTGTTCCGCGTTTTTGACCCTTCCTGGTTAGTTAATGATGAATTCTGAGAAAGTTGCTGATCCGGTTGCATTTAGGGTTGATCCGGAAGAGAGGCCCACGCCCTGTGTGTTTATTCCCGAAGTAACACCAACGATTATCCGATCTCCGATCACGCCCGGAAGCGAGGCGCCTGCGCGCGCAAAGTCTGCTTTTACGGTAAGAACTTTTCCAACAGTGAGGGGAATCGTTACAGGTATAGCAAGTGTTGATGTGCCGTTTCGCCCGATAAGATTTGCAGTGCCTACGGTTGTTGCGCCATCAGTGATGATGAGTCGTTCAATGTTTTGAGGCACACCTGTTACGAGCGTGAACCCGATACGGTTGAGTATCACTGATTCATTCGTTGCGGTAAACCGCACAACGCCAATAGGTACTGCCCGTGAGCCGTTCGATATATTTGCTCGTGCTGGAGTGGAAGGGTCAATTGCAAGAGAGAGTGCTCCTGATCGAATGGTTACGCTTGCCGAAGACCCTGGGGTGATGGTGGGGATCACTGCGTTGGCAGAGGTTGCGCCCACTGCTGAAAAGTTTGTGGTGTTGCTTGGAGCCGAGAGTGTGTATGATCCGCGGGCTTGTGAGGATACATTACAGCTAAAGGCAAACGATGGGGTTGATCGGTCTTTTGATACAAGAAGCGGGCGGTCAAGAGTGATGCGCTGGGTACCCGCTACTCCTGGGTTTAGCGTATTTTGCCCTGTGTTTAGTGCGGTTGTGTTGTTTAGTTATGTACAGTTTGTAAGATCTGTAATTCGAGCTGCGTTGTTTGGGGTGAGATCAATTCCAAGAGAGGTCACGCGGATGTCTTCGCTTGATCCCACTGCGTCGAGGTTATATTTTGCGAGATCAGCGCGGATTGTTCCGGGCACCACTATTCCCGTGCCTGAATTTGCTACTAATACGGCGAGGCGTGGAGCGAGAATACTAGCAGGTCGAAAAGTAATTTGGTTTCCTGAAAGTGAAATAGTCTTTCCTGTCTGCTGACCAATAACTCCGCTCCAGTCGGTTGAGAGAACCGTCGAAAGGGTAATCGTCTGCCCAGGAGCTGCTGTCCGCGGCACCAGTCCTTTAATTGAGAATGTTGATTGACCAAGCGGGAAGGTAACAGTGTCGGTGAAGGTCAGCGTTTTGTTTGTTGTTCCTGCTGCGTCAACTGGTCCGGCTACGACGCGTCCGTTTGCGTCTACGATCGTTACGTTTGTAATACTGTGAGTATTTGCAGGGCCCGTTGCGCCACCCAAGGAAAGGCGGAATCCTATTCTTCGAGCGGTGATTGGTTCAATGGTCGTGTTTATCACAAACGTTCCCAGGGGTTGATTAGGAACATTGCTGCCAACTGTTGTCCCTAACGAGCTGGGTGTGAGTGAAAGAGTGGCCTTCACGATAGGCGCTGGAGCTGGTTTTGGAGCGAGGGGTGTTTTAAATGAAAGTTCGTTGCTTTGGAAGCGAAGTCCAGTGCCAAGGCCGAGGGTCGATACTGATACACGGAAAAAATAGGTAGTTCCTGGAGTGAGGCGTCCGGTCGGGAATGTAATGCTTGTGGGAATCGATGGAGCTCCTACTACAGATGGAGGAAGGGCAAATTTTGAGGCCGTGTCGCACGGAGCGCGATAAGAGCCGGAGACGGTGCTTATTTGAAAACACGCGGTTGCTCCAGAGTGTATTCCTGCTGGAATTCCAAAGAAGCCATTCAGTATGAAAGGGGCGCTCGGGTCTGATCCATTGGTGGTTTGGGCGCTGAGTGCCAGCGCACTTTGGTTGCCACCTGGTATCGGGGTGCCGCCTGGGAACCCAAAAGGATTTACTTGAGCGAACGCTCCTTGGGTTCCCAGAAGCAGTATCGCAAGAACAGCAAAAATACTGTATTTTTTCATATGGCTTTTATAATGAGATAGCGACTTACTCTACAATATCTTAGCATCATAGGTCAATAGAGAACGGTACTGTGTACACACATGTGACGATTTCCCTCCCTCCATTTCCCTAACTTTACCAGAGAAAAAGCATTCGAACACCGACACCAAACATAATCCCAGTCAGTATTCGCCGAGGATTTGTGCTCTCCCTACCCAGAAAATATTGACGTCCACCGTCGAGAAGCATAGGAAGCACCAGCAGGAGTGCAAGCCAAATCTGGAAAAATGGAGGTTTAATGAAGAGACCCAAAAGCACGCCCGTACAACGGTAGCAAAGGGGAAAGACTATTCCATATATACGAGGCGCTCGACGCACATCCCCATTACACAATGGGAATGAAAACAGTCTCATTTTTTCCAATGTTCCGTTTCACCCGCACCCCCGTGTCGCACTTTGTGGAGAAGAAAACAGCCGCCGGCAACTACCACAAGCGCTATCCCTCCGTAGACGATAGCATTTCCGGCATCCTCTGGTTCATCTTGATATCGTCCCGTGATAAGGTCTTCAGCACTTATGTTATGCGGACTTGCGAGTGCGATACCTGGAGCCATGAGTACGAGAAGCGAAAGCGTTGTTATGTATTTTTTCATATAACGGGCAAGGATCTTGCTAATTAAGACTATACTGTTTTACCATTGGTTGTTTTCTCTACCCACTGAGCTCTCCATGCTGGGGCTTCAAAGGGAGTACTCCAGTATGCTGTCTCCTTTGCTATCTTTCCATTCAAAAACTCAAAAATAAATACTGAATTGTAGACGCTGTCATCTCCATAATCTGTCTTCGCTTCTGCCACAACAAGGTCGCCATTGGCAATAATACGCCGAGGGGTAATAGTCGGAAGCTTAGGAAATGAGCCGTACACGGCACGTCGATTTTTGCCTCCAACAATACGCTCGCCAGACTGCGGCCAATCCATCACAGCATCTTCATGAAAAAGCTCGTCCATCACCTCAACCTTTTTCTCATTGATACACTGCACCAATCGAGCGATAATCTCTTTGTTTTTTTCCATATATTTTCTTTAAAGCATAGCGCCTCTTTCGCCAATTGCAAACCATCATAGTATAACAATACGATGGCAGTCACTGTCTGAACCCTGGATTGGATGCGGATGAAAAGATACGCCCGCTCTTTTACGAGGCGGGTATGTCAATGAGGGCTTAGTTATTGAGTAGCTGGAAATTCTACCGTCCACTCGATTCCATATTTGTCTCTAAGCATGCCGAAATAAGTACCCCACGCACTCTCACCAATCGGAACTTCTACTTGTGCTCCTGCTGACAGGCCGTTAAACAGAGCCTCTGCTTCTTCCTTACTCTCTGTACTGACCGAAATTTTACTTCGATTTTCATTTT
>CAYJBK010000066.1:0-6314 GCA_964368365.1 uncultured Candidatus Saccharibacteria bacterium | reverse complement strand
TCCGATTTATGCCCCGTGGATGACGCACAGTATGGCGCTGGAGTTTGCAAGGGGGGTTGGGCCAGAGACCGCGCGGGCCATACCTGACTGGCCGCTCAAAGATTCTATACGCACGGGCCAAACGCCTCGATTTCAGAAAGTACTTGCGGAAGAGAATATTATTTTTAAAGTCCTCGAGCTTGGCGAATATCTCGAAATCTGATTTACTTACGCAATGAAATCCAACTCGTACGACCCCAAAAAGATTGAGAAGAAATGGCAAGGGGTGTGGGCTAAGAAAAAACTGTATAAAACACCCGAGAAAGCAGGGAGAAAGAAATGCTATGTGCTCGATATGTTCCCGTATCCGTCCGGTGACGGCCTTCACGTGGGCCATCCGAAGGGATATATCGCCACGGATGTATATTCTCGCTGGAAGCGTATGAACGGCGCCTCCGTGCTCCACCCAATGGGGTGGGATGCGTTTGGGCTACCAGCCGAAAACTATGCACTCAAGAATAAGATTCATCCGAAAGTTGCTGTTCAGAAGAATATCAAACGATTCAAAGAACAGCTTTCCAAGATCGGATTTGATTATGATTGGACGCACGAGATAAATACGACTGATCCCGAATATTATCGGTGGACGCAGTGGATCTTCCTCAAGCTTTTTGATGCTGGCTTGGCATACGAATCATATGAGCCGATAAACTGGTGCCCGTCATGCCAGACTGGTCTCGCGAACGAAGATCTCGAGAACGGACGCTGTGAACGGTGCGGGTCACTTGTTGAGAAAAAGCCAATCCGTCAGTGGGTTTTGAAGATCACAAAGTATGCAGATCGGCTTTTGAAAGACCTTGATACGCTGGCATGGCCAGAGTCTATCAAGCAGTCGCAGCGAGAATGGATTGGTCGTTCGGAGGGCGCAGAGCTGGAGTTCAGAATCAAAGATCAGCCGCATTCTGTTACCGTATTTACTACGCGCCCCGATACTCTTTTTGGTGCCACGTACGTGGTGCTTGCACCCGAACATCCGCTTGTCGCACATCTTGCTAGCGAGATCAAGAATAGGGATGAGGTTGATGAGTATGTCCAAGCGGCAAAGAATGTACCAGAGATCGAGCGTACTGCTGCGGGCAAGGAGAAGAGCGGCGTGGAGCTCAAGGGTGTTTTCGCAATAAATCCTGCGAACCAGGAAGAGGTTCCGGTATATGTGGCCGACTATGTCCTTGGATACTACGGTACGGGCGCCATTATGGCGGTCCCGGCGCACGATACCCGGGATTATCAGTTTGCTCAAAAGTATCACATTCCTGTTACTGTTGTAGTCGCACCCTTTGAGCAGCATAAACTTTTCGCGGGTATTCCCGAGATAGAGGCGATCCCACAGGAGCAGGTGGAGGCGCGTACACTCAAATACTTGGAGCTTAAGGGCGCCTACCAAGGAGAGGGTTTTCTTATTAATTCCGGTGATTTTAACGGTAAGAATAGTCGTGAGGCGGGTCGTGAGATCGCTGAGTTTGCTGGCGGAAAAATCGCGACACAATACAAGCTCCGTGACTGGGTGTTTGCTCGCCAGAGATACTGGGGCGAGCCGATTCCGCTTGTGCATTGCTGGCACTGTGCGGAAAAGATCAAGGCAAAGAAAAATAAGCGCGGTGAGTATGGTAAGGGAGAACTTTTGAACCCGGGGTGGGTGATGGTCCCAGTTGACCAGCTTCCCGTGAAGCTGCCGGAAGTGAAATCGTATGAGCCCACGGGTACTGGTGAGTCTCCACTAGCTGGAATCACGAAGTGGGTTACGACGACGTGCCCTCGATGCAACGGCATGGCTCAGCGTGAGACGAATACGATGCCACAGTGGGCGGGGTCTTCGTGGTACTATCTTCGTTTTATCGACCCAAAGAACAGCAAGGCGCTTGTCGACAAGAAGAAAGAAAAGTCATGGTCGCCAGTAGACCTCTATGTGGGTGGGACAGAACATGCCACTCGTCACCTTATTTATGCTCGATTTTGGCACAAGTTCCTGTTTGATATCGGCGTGGTAAGTCAGAAAGAGCCTTTCGCGCGGCTTCAGAGTTTGGGTGTAGTTCTCGCCGAAGACGGACGAAAGATGTCTAAACGGTGGGGGAATGTTATCAATCCTGACGATGTCATCGCATCCTATGGCGCAGATACCATGCGTCTCTATGAAATGTTCATGGGGCCTTTCGAGAACGCAATTGCATGGAATACGGAAAGCATGGTCGGCGTGCGCCGTTTCTTGGAGCGTGTATGGCGTCTGAAGGAAAAGGTTTCAAAAAAGGCCACGATACAAAACGAAGAGCTCGAGACGCTCTTTCATAAGACCATAAAAAAGGTTGGTGAAGACATCGAAGGGTTCAAATTCAACACCGCGATTTCCGCTCTTATGATCTTGATGAACGACCTCGAGAAAGAGCCAAATGTCCCGCACGAAATGTATTCAAGCCTGTTGCAGCTTCTTGCACCATTTGCTCCGCACATGACAGAGGAACTCTGGGCTGCTCTTAAGAACAAGGGGTCGGTCCATGTGTCTCCTTGGCCGGCATGGAATGCAAAAAAGCTCCGGTCAACCACGCTCACAGTCGCGATCCAGGTGAACGGAAAGACGCGCGATACGATGACCGTTTCAGATGGAATTACTGAATCAGAGGCAGTTGCGGCGGCTTTAGAGCGGGAGCTGGTTAAAAAGTGGCTTGAAGGACGGGAGGTAAAAAGGGTTATTTTTGTTCCCGGAAAGCTGCTCAGCCTGGTCAGTTGACAGTAAAACAGGATAATGGTATATAGTTAGATATGGCCGAAACATTTTCGCTAAAACCTAGGGTTCTAACTAAGAAGCTGGTGAGTATTTTGCCCGAGAAGGCGCAAGATATCATTAAGAAGCGCTTTGGGCTTGATGACGACGTGAAGCGCATGACGCTCGAGTCTATTGGTCAGATCTACGGTATCACTCGTGAGCGTGTTCGTCAGATCGAGAACTTCGCTCTCCAGTCTATAAAGAAGTCTCCCGTGTTTGCAGAGTTTGACGCAGTGTTCGAACATCTTGGGGAGCACATCGATGAGTATGGCAAGGGGCTCGCCCACGAGGATGATTTTTTGACTCACGTTGCAGGAGGTAAGGGGTTTGAGAATCATCTCCGTTTCTATATGGTATTGGGCGATGACTTTGAGCGTTTGAAAGAAGATGATGATTTTCACCAGCGATGGACGACGGATGCAGATCTCGGAGAGAAGGTGCATGATGCGCTCCGTGCGCTCGCAGAAGGTCTCGAGGATGACGACCTGCTTTCAGAGCAGGAGATTCTTCTTCGATTTCACGGAATTTTGAAGAACAGCGTAAAAGGAGTTTCTGAAGACGATGAAGTTTTAAAGCGTTGGCTCTCACTTTCCAAGCTAATAGCACAGAACCCTATGGGAGATTGGGGTAGTGCGGAGTCTCCCTCGATTAAGATTCGTGGTATGCGTGATTTGGCTTTCCTTGTTCTCCGAAAGAACGGTGAGCCGCTCCACTTTGCGGACGTTGCAAAGGCGATTTCAGATAACTTTGGCCGACCTGCACACGTGGCAACATGTCATAACGAACTCATTAAGGACGAAAGATTCGTGCTCGTGGGCCGGGGGCTGTACGCACTGACTGAATGGGGGTATCGGCGCGGAACAGTTCGAGACATTATTCAGGCGGTGCTTGAGAAGCAGGGCGCGCTTCACAAGCATGAGATCGTGGAGCATGTCTCAAAGGAGCGGTATGTAAAGGAGAGTACTATCTCAGTTAACCTGCAGAACAGTAAGTATTTCCGAAGAGACGGCGAAGGGCGGTACGCACTCATTAAATAACACAGCAAACCGCCTACACTCCGTGGGCGGTTTTTGGTACACTAGAGAACTATGAAAGCAATTATTTTGGCAGCAGGAGAAGGTATGCGTATGCGTCCACTAACGCTCGAGAAGCCAAAGCCGCTTATTGAGGTGGCAGGCAAATCGCTTCTTCAGCACATCTGGGAACTGCTTCCCGCCGAGATTGATGAGGTCATTCTAGTGGTGGGGTATAAAGGCGAGATGATCCGTGATTTTATCGGCGATACTTTTCTTGGTAAGAAGGTTACCTACGTAACACAAGAAAGAAAATTGGGAACAGCGGATGCGGTACGGCTGTGTTTGCCGTTTCTCGTAAAAGGCGAGCGCTTCCTGCTTCTCTACGCGGATGATTTGCATGACGGCGCAAGCATTACCCGGCTTCTCCACCATCCGCTTGCTGTTCTTGTGTGCGAGGTGGAAGATCCAAAGAGATTTGGAATTATGATGGTGGATCACGAGGGACGTATTACCGACATTGAGGAAAAACCGGAGAACCCGAGATCTAATCTTGCGGCGACTGGTGTGTACCTGCTTGACCGCGAGCTTATTGAGTATCTCCCGCCAGCACATTCCAATGGAGAATCATATGTTACTGATATGATAGCGAAGGCGATTAAAGAGCGCGCGGTTTTTGTTGAAACGGAGACGTTTTGGCATCCGATCGGATATCCGCATGATGTGACTGCGGCCGAAGAGGTGCTTGCCACTGGCATATAGCATGACCAAAAAGAAGCCTACTGTATTCGTCGGCATGTCCGGCGGGGTTGATTCCTCGCTGTCCGCTGCTCTTCTCCAGGAGCAAGGCTTTGACGTAGTGGGTGTTTTTATAAAAGTATGGTCGCCACCCTGGATGCCATGCGTGTGGCCGGAGGAGCGGCGCGATGCTATGCGTGTGGCAGCCCATCTCAATATTCCATTTTTGACGTTTAATTTCGAGGAAGAGTACAAGCGGGAGGTGGTTGACTATATGGTGCGTGAATATCGAGCGGGCCGAACCCCAAATCCAGATGTGATGTGCAACAAAGAGATAAAGTTTGGTGCTTTTTTGAAGAAGGCCCGCGAGATGGGTGCTGACTCCGTGGCTACAGGGCATTATGCACAAACTAAAGATGGAGAGCTTTTTGCCGGCGCTGATGCTGAAAAAGATCAGTCGTATTTTCTTTGGACTCTCACTCGAGAGCAGCTTTCGCGCACGCTTTTTCCGATCGGGCATATGAAAAAGAGTATGGTGAGGCGAGAGGCTGCACAGCGTGGGCTGCCGGTAGCAGAGAAGAAAGACAGCCAGGGGCTCTGTTTTGTGGGGCACATCGATATGAAAGAATTTTTACAGAATTTTATTCCAGCAAAGCAGGGAGCCGTACTGAACGAAAAAGGTGAGCTAGTCGGCCGGCATGATGGTGCGGTGTTTTTAACGCTTGGCCAACGACATGGATTTGAGATTACCAAGAAAATTCCGACCGATGCGCCGTACTATGTTGTAGAAAAAGATATCGAGGCGAACACCATTACTGTGGCGCATAAGTATAACGATGGCGGAGGTCGCCTCGAAAGGGAAGCAGTGCTCAATTCCGTAAACTGGATTTCTGATGCTCCTGATCCAATGAAAAAATACAAAGCACGAATACGGTATCGACAACCACTTGAGGAATGCAGGGTTGTGTCTAGTGAAAATGGACAGGTGAAAGTGCTGTTCAAAAATCCGCAAAGAGCCGTAACCCCCGGCCAATCCCTCGTCCTCTATGAGGGAGGTCTCACCTCACTCATAGTTGTTGGGGGAGGTGTGATACAGTAGGGAGCATGTTTGGGTTACACAAGGAGGAGCGTTCAATCCTAAAAAAGCTAAAAACTCCCGGGAAGGTGCAGGATTTCTTGGTGTCGATTCCTTTGAATTTTGAGCCCGAAGGGGATACGTGTCTCTCGCCGCGCCGAGTACTCAGAGAAAATCGGGCCCATTGTATAGAGGGAGCGTTACTTGCGGCAGCGGTCTTTATGCTTCAGGGTCGCAAGCCGTTACTCCTCGACCTCCGCTCCGCGGCGCATGATTTTGATCATGTTGTGGCGCTTTTCAAAGAGAGCGACAGGTGGGGAGCAGTGAGCAAGACAAATCATGCAGTACTCCGGTACCGCGAGCCGGTATACAAAACTATTTCTGAGCTTGCGCTTTCCTATTTCCATGAATATTTCGATGATATGGGAAAGAAGACTCTCCGTGATTACTCCGCGAGGCCGTTCGATCTCACGAAATATATTTCGCGTGGATGGATGATTTCTGAAGAAAACCTTTGGTATATACCGGAAGCACTCGATGCCGCGCCACATACGGATATCTTATTGCCGGGTCAAGCGCGCCGTCTGCGCCGCGCAGATCCTATAGAGATCGAGGTGGGGAAAACAACCGAGTGGAAGAAAAAGGGAACGTCCGCCTGAGTACTGGGTACTTAGGCGGACGGTTCTGGGAG
>CAYJBK010000065.1:0-6348 GCA_964368365.1 uncultured Candidatus Saccharibacteria bacterium | reverse complement strand
TTCTCGAAATAGCTGAACATTCTATGTGCCAACCCGGAAAACCCTCGCCCCAGGGAGACGGCCAATGAAGAAGGTGCCCCGCGTAGCGCCCGCGGGAAAAAAACCACAGTGCGAAGTCTTGCGGGTTATGCTTCTCCGGATCCTCAACAACCTCATCTCGCGCTGCAGTCTGTTTCTGGGAAAGTAACTGCCCCGTGAGCTTCCCGTAATCGGAGAGCTTAGCGACATCGAAATACACAGCGAGTTCGGTAGTGTAGGCAAACCCTTTATCGAGCAAGAGTGTGATTATTTCCTGAGACTCCGGGATCGCTTCTGTAGCCCGAAAAAACGCATGGGGTTTTAAAATATTTAACTTTTCGAGATCGCCCTTAAATTCAGCTTCGTAGTACGCGGCAATAGCCTTAGGATCTTTCTTTTCTTTCTTTGCAGCAACGTCGAGCTTGTCCTCACCGCCGTCGACGTCGCCCACGAGATGTCCCACATCGGTGATATTCATAACATGGCGCACAGTGTACCCCGTATATTCGAGTGTGCGCCGAAGAATATCCTCGAAAATATAGGTTCGGTAGTTTCCTATATGTGGCGAGCTGTAGACCGTGGGTCCGCATGCATACACACGAACGGTCTTGCCGTCGAGAGGCACCACATCTTCCTCGGTACGCCCGAGAGTATTGAAAACTTTTAAAGCCATTTTCTATACTTGAAGAAGCCGAACACAACCAGCGCTGTAATAAACATAGCACCCAATACTTTCCAGAAATCGTTGGGTGTTCCAATGACCGGAGTTTGCTGTGTCTGCATGGAAAAAATGCCGGCAATAAGCGTGAGAGGGAAGACCACGAACGCCATCATAGTGAGGTGAACCATCGTCTCGTTCATCTTGGTAGTAAGCAGTGAGTCGTTGGTCTGGCGCAGATCGTTTAGAATTTCTTTATTACCTTCAAGCATATTCCCGATCTTGTTGTATCCACCTGAGATCGCGGCAAGATAGTATGAAAACTTTTTATCGAAGAAAACCGCACCGGCTTTTTCGAACGAATCCCAGATGTTTCCATGAGATTTGATGGCAATACGAAATTCTAGAAGCGTACGGTTAATGGAAGAGAGTCTTTCTACCATGGCGCGTTCCTGACCAGCAAATATTCTGTCCTTGGCACCAGTAAGATCATGCGAGATTCCCTCAAGCTGGTCTTCAAGAGACGCGTACAATTTCTGAATGATAGTAAAGAATATAAATCCTGCGTGTTTTTCGTGCTGACCTTTATGGAGAAGGGTATCTACTTCGAAATGACCCCCCACTTCGCGAAGTGCGTCTATGGGCTCGTAGTGCACGGTGACCAAAAAATCTTTTCCGATGAGAAAATCAATCTCCTGGGACCGGCTTGTGGTACGAGCGCGACCCAGAGCGGGGAACTGGAGGATCAAGTACATAAGATTCTCGTAGAGATCCACCTTCTGCCGGTCGCTCGGAGTTGAGAGTTCTCCGACCACAAGGGGATGCAGAGAATATGTTTCTCGAATACCGTCGAGCTCTTCTTCGGAAGGCGATTCGAGATCGATCCAGGTGAGCCCCTCACGTTCGTAGGTTGTTGTCATTGTGTGTATAGCATATCAAGCGAGCTGTTTGACCGCAACAGAGATTGTACGATAGTATAGGGAAATGAAACTGCCTCGATTTCTTCGTGTCCTCGGCATAGTAGTCATCATCGGTGCCGCGTTTAAAGGAGGCGTCTATGTGGGCGCGCACGAAGTTCCCGCCATCGAAAAAGTAACGTCCCTTTCGGGGAAAGTGCCTGACGGGGGAACGCCAGTAGACTTCTCTCCTTTCTGGAAAGCGTGGAACATCATCAACGAAAAATATGTCTCAAACGGAAGCACCAGTACACCCGAAAAAACAGTAGACCAGGATAAGGTGTACGGAGCAATACAGGGCCTCACAAAATCTCTGGGTGATCCCTACACGGTCTTCTTTAACCCCGAGCAGGAAAAGCTTTTTGAAACAGAGATCAGCGGAAAATTTGAGGGTGTGGGTATGGAGGTCGGCATAAAGGATGGCGTCCTGACTGTTATAGCACCACTCAAGGGCACCCCTGCGGAGCGTGCGGGAGTGCGGTCCGGTGATAAAATTGTAAAAATAGACGACAAGGAAACAGGAGACATGTCCGTTGACCAGGCGGTGCGCCTCATTCGCGGACCAGGAGGGACTACCGTGCGACTTACCTTCTTCCGCGACAAGGAAGGACTACTTCCAGAGATAACTATCACTCGCTCTACTATTAATGTGCCAGTGGCAGACGAGAAAGAGTTCATAGTTCTTCCCAAGCCTTCTAGAAGCGGGGTAGGGAAAGGCGGGGCAACGGGAACGAGCACAGCCGCAGCGCAGAAGCATCCCGAGGCGCGAACCAGGGAAGAAAAAGCAAACGGTGTATATGTCATAAAACTGTTCAACTTCGGAGAAACATCTTTCGATGCATTCAAAGATAAAATTCAAAATTTCTTCAACACAGGAAGCAATAAACTTATTATCGATCTTCGAGGAAATCCGGGAGGGTATCTCGGCCATTCGATTGATATTGCAAGTATGTTCTTGCCGAAAGGTGCCGTGATCGTGCGGGAAAACTTCGGCACAAACGGCGGTGAGCTTATTCACCGAAGCCAAGGATATGGAGCCCTTCCCAAACTTCCCAAAATAGTGATCCTTGTGGATCGCGGAAGCGCCTCCGCATCAGAAATTCTTGCAAGTGCTCTTAAGGAAAACGGGGTTGCCGTTCTCGTTGGAGAAAAAACGTTTGGAAAAGGATCAGTGCAGCAACTCGTACAGCTCACACCAGAAACCTCGCTTAAAATTACCGTAGCTCGCTGGTACACACCGAACGGCGAGTCTCTTTCGAACGGCGGTCTGAAACCAGACTATGAGGTAATACCTACAAAGGAAGATATCGCCGCGGGCCGAGATGTACAGTTTGACAAGGCCGTCGAAATCCTTACAAAATAGAGCACTATCCACTAAATAACAGAACTTCATGAAAGTCATCCTGCTTAAAGACGTACCCAAGGTTGGAAAGAAATTCGAGATCAAAAACATCGCAGACGGATTCGCTCGGAATATGCTTTTTCCCAAGAAGCTCGCACTGCCCGCCACTAAAGACAATGAAGCGCGAGTGGCGCTCATTAAAAGGCAAGGGGACGCAGAAGGCCAGATCCAACAGGAGCTCCTTTTAAAAAATCTTGGCACTCTCAATGCTAAGGAGATTGTGGTAACCGGAAAGGCGAACGAGGAAGGGCATCTCTTTGCCGGCATTCATGTCTCCGAGATCGTACGCGCAGTAAAAGAGCAGCTGCATGTCGACATTGCAGAAGAGTTCATTACTCTCGACAAACCACTCAAGCAAGTAGGAGAATCTCACATAACGGTGACCGGCGGCGGAAAGTCTGCGACACTCACCGTTCAAGTAAAGGCAGAGTAGAGTATGGCAAGTACTCAAAACAAAAGGCCCCGATCGGGGCCTTTTGTTTTGAGGATATGTCCTAAGCCTAGATGACGCTCACCGTCTTTTTCACCTGCTTCACGCCATCAAACCGAGTTTTTCGAGCCGTTCCAAATTTCACAATCCCATCTTTCATAGCGTAGATCGTGTGGTCCTTACCAAGGCCAACGTTAGCACCTGGCATGATCACTGTACCACGCTGGCGGATGATGATGGCTCCTGCAATGGCCTTTTCACCATCGTAAAGCTTGGTACCAAGGTACTGAGGGTTGGAATCTCTTAGGTTTTTGGCGGTTCCGCCGGCCTTTTTATGTGCCATAGTCTAGGGATACGGGATATGATTTAATAGGGAAATGATACCAGAAATGTTAGCCCGGTGCAAGGCCTCCTTTGTGGAGCATCAAAAGGCCTTGGGAACCATTGGTATCATCCTCCTGGGAACTAGCCTTGTTGTGGGGCTTTCCCGCCTTTCATGGCTTTACAGCAAGCGAGAACCGATTAGAATTGAGGTGGTAGCAAGCCTGGCCGAAGCACTACCGGCTCCAGACTCAGAAAACTCAAAAACAGGCTCATACGTGGCCTCAAAAGCTGGCAAACGCTATTACCTCCTATCCTGTTCTGGTGCCCAAACCATAAAAGAAAGCAATAAAATATTCTTTAAAACTAAGGCTGAGGCTGAAGCTAGGGGATATACCCCAGCGGCAACCTGTAAGGAAATCTAACGCATGGAACCACTTTTAAAAGTCACCGATCTCAAAGTCGGAATTGGGAACACCACCATCTTGAAAGAGATGGATTTTGAAGTCGAGGCAGGGGAGACCGTGGTGATCATCGGCTCTAATGGGGCAGGTAAAAGTCTCCTGGTGCGAACCCTCATGGGGCTCATCCCACCCATCAGCGGACAGATCGAATGGAAGAAAGGGGTCAAGATCGGATATGTGCCTCAGAAGTTCTTTGTTGGCCAACATGTCCCCATAACCGTGGGAGAATTTTTGGCGCTAAAAGGAAGTATGACCGAAGAACACATACGAACCACACTCGCTCGTGTAGGATTGGGAGATGCCGAGAAAGACAAGCCCGTCTCCGTGCTCTCTGGTGGTCAATTCCAACGCATGATCGTTGCCTGGGCGCTCGTCGATAACCCAACGGTCCTGGTATTCGATGAGCCCACTGAAAGCGTGGATGTCGCCGGACAAGCTTCGATCTACTCACTCATCCACTCGCTCAAAAAGGACCAGGGGATCACCGTGTTTCTCGTAACTCACGACCTCGACATTGTCTACAACTACGGCGACCGCGTACTCTGCCTCAGCCAAGGAAGTCTCGTCTGCTCAGAAAGCCCAAACAAATCTCTGAGCGCCGAGATGCTGAACACGATCTATGGACACGAGCTTCATAATCACGCACATGAACATTGATCCACTTATCCTTCTGGCAGGTGCGGTGACCGCACTCGCAGGAGCAGTCATAGGAAATTTTCTACTCATCAGAAAGATGACGCTCATCAGTGACTCGATGCCACACATCACGCTCCCAGGAATCGCCATTGGCGTACTGCTGAACATTAACCCGTTGGTTGGTGCCATGGCCTTCCTCATGCTTGCCGTGGCCGTGATCTGGACCGTAAGATTCAAAACAACACTCGAGCTCGACTCGATCATCGGCGTGCTCTTCGTCACAAGCCTTGCCCTCGGAAGTGTGCTCGCCGGAGGAGAAGCGGATCTTCTTGAAGCATTCTTCGGAAGTGTAGAAAAGATAGCTCGGACAGATGCCCTCACGGTCATCGCTCTGGGACTTACAGTACTCGGTGTCACGTGGCAAAAGCGTCGTTCGCTTCTTCTCAGCTCCATCGATTCCGAGGTCGCAGAATCAATAGGAATATCGCCTGAAAAAAGCGAGCTCCTCTTTCTCACGCTCGTTGCCCTCACGATCGCCGCGGGAATAAATTTTGTCGGCGTTCTTCTTATGAGCTCGCTTCTTATTGTGCCTTCGGTTACCGGAAGAACTCTGGGAGGGAAGAGCCTCAAAAGCTTCTTCATGGCGAGCTCGATCATTGGAGTCGTATCAGCACTCGGCGGACTCATCATTTCCAAAACATACGACACAGGAGTCGAGCCGGGGATCATCATAGTATTTATCTCAGCAGGATTCTTTGTACTGAGTTTGATCTGGAATAGTTTTCGGAAATAACACTACCCAACATCAAGAGGAAAGGGGAAGCCCGGCGAACGCCGGGCCTTTGCGTAATAAGCTTATTTTATATACCACGTCGCACAATATACATTTTGTACCATAGCTCTGAGTAACTAGGAGCCGACTGATTTACCGAAACTCACAATCGAGGCAAGCAGTGTCTGCAGGAGTCCAATGATCCCGTTGATAAGCTGAATAATAAAATCAAAAACCTGATTGAGACTCACATCAAAAAAACTCATGATCACGATGATGATCACTACCATTAAAATAAAATGCAGGAATCCCCCGCGCGTGTTTTTAAGTGAACGCATTGTAGTCATATTTTTTTATATACACACATTATATCTTGCTTGGGCTATGGCAGATAGGACAAAGGGTTCAGGAACGCATTGAGTGACCCCAGAGGCACGCGATACGTTCCGCACCCCGCTACGCGGCTTTTAAGAGGTCCGATGGTAAGACCTTGTGTGGCAAAGACCGTAAAGTGCAGATGTGGCCCTGTGGTGTATCCCGTGTTACCACTATAGGCTATGACGTCGCCCGCTGACACAGACTGACCTTCAGATACCTTTATAAGCGAAAGATGCGCGTAGAGGGTTGAGAGCCCGTTCTGATGCTGTATAACAACCCACTTGCCATAGGAGGCGCCCTGGAGATCGGAAGA
>CAYJBK010000064.1:0-6465 GCA_964368365.1 uncultured Candidatus Saccharibacteria bacterium | reverse complement strand
TGCTCTGGTAGTATGTCTATCACGTCTCTCGGAGACGCATTTGTTTACTTAATTACTCATGGCAAAGACATCAGTACGAGCACGGGCCTTAAAGAAGCCCAAATTTAAGTCCCGCGTGGTGCGCCGGTGTTTCCGTTGCGCTCGCAAACGTGGCTATATGCGCGATTTTGATCTTTGCCGTATCTGTTTCCGCGAGCTTGCGAACGACGGTAAGATTCCGGGAATTCGTAAGTCGTCCTGGTAAGATTTTCATAACAATGACCGATCCAATTGCAGATATGATCATTCGCATCAAGAACGCTGGCCGAGCAGAGCTCGAGTCAGTAGTTTTGCCGCACTCGCAGCTGAAGGAAGAGATTGCAACTATGCTCTCAACTGCTGGGTATCTTGGTGCGGTCTCAAAGAAAGGTAAGAAAGTAAAGAAATTTCTTGAGATCGGGCTTCTCTATGACGAGAAGGTGAATGGCAAGCGAATGCCTCGCATCATGGATGTGAAGCGTGTATCAAAGCCATCGCGCCGCGTGTATCAGGGCTTCAAGGAGATCCGAACGCCTCGAGGTAACTGGGGTGCCACGATATTTTCTACGCCAAAGGGGATCATGATCGACCGTGAGGCCAAGAAACAGAAGGTCGGCGGAGAAGTACTTTTTAAGATCTTTGCATAATTTTTTAATACTGCCGCCATGTCCCGAATCGGAAAGAAAATTCTAGAAATACCGGAGAAAGTGGAGATCACGCAGGCTCCTCGTGGTGAGGACATGGTAATAACCGTAAAGGGGCCACTGGGCACGGTGTCTCGCACTATCAAGAAGAGCATCAAGGTTTTGGTGGAGGGAAAGACGGTTTCCTTCGAACGAGAAACTGGGGAGGTACACCCAGCTCTCTGGGGTACCGCATCGGCACATCTCTCGAACATGATTGAAGGGGTTACCAAGGGGTTTGAGAAGAAGCTTCAGATTGAAGGCATTGGGTACCGTGCTGAGCTTTCCGGAACCAATCTCGTATTTGCGCTGGGGTTCTCTCACCCAGTCAAGATCGCAGTTCCTAAGGAACTTACAGTAACTGTGGAGAAAAACATCATTACGATCAAGGGCTCAGATAAGGACCAGCTTGGTCAGTTTGCGGCAGGGATCGTGGCCCAGAAGAAGCCTGAGCCATATAAAGGTAAAGGAATTCTGTACCAGGGTCAGTATGTGCGCCGAAAGCAGGGTAAGCGTTCAGCTGCATAATCACGAGTATGAAACACGAGCAACGTATCAAGCGACATATCAAGCTTCGAAAGAAGATCAAGGGAACAGCAGAGCGTCCTCGCCTGGCTGTGTTTCGGTCAAACCGATTCATCTCGGCTCAGATCATTGATGATGTGGCGGGGAAGACACTCGTTTCGGCAAGCGATGCGAAGTTTCCTGTGGCCAAGTCGAAGGAGGGAGCACCCCGTCGTATTGCAAATGCAGAGGCGGTAGGCACAGCGATCGCGGAGGCTGCAAAAGCGAAGAAAATTACTAAGGTTGTGTTTGATCGCGCTGGGTTTCTCTACGCGGGCCGCGTTCGTGCGCTTGCCGATGCAGCACGTAAAAACGGGCTTGAATTTTAATATATATGTCTGACGAAATTATTACAACAGAAAATGCAGGAGCTCCGGTAGCAGTCCCAGAAGCACGGGGACCACAGCAGGGAGGGTACCAGGGGCGCCCCGGTGGTCGCCGCCCCGGTGGTCGAGGCGATTCCCGTCCCCGTCGTGAAAAGCCAAAGTCGGAATACGATCAGAAGCTTATTGATGTGCGCCGCGTAGCCCGTGTGGTTGCCGGTGGACGTCGATTTAGTTTTGCGGTGGCGCTTGTGGCTGGAGATCGAAAGGGTAAGGTTGGTGTGGGTACTGGAAAGGCGGGCGATACTGCTTCCGCTATTGAGAAAGCAATGCGCTCTGCTAAGAAAAGCATGATAGTGGTAAAGCTCACTGACAATAACTCAATACCACACGAAGTTCGCGCGAAGTTTTCGAGTGGCCGAGTGATCATCAAGCCTGCCCTGGGTCGTGGGCTTGTCGCAGGGAGTGCGGTTCGAAACGTGCTCGATCTCGCTGGTATAAAGGATGTGAACGCAAAGGTTCTCTCGCCTTCAAAGAACAAACTCAATATTGCGCGAGCTGCTTTGAAGGCCCTTTCTATCGTCTCAAAGTAATTTTAAACGTATGGTACAAATTCACACACTACAGCCAAAGACAGCACGGACACCTCGCAAGCGCATTGGTCGGGGTGGTAAGCGCGGTACGTATTCGGGAAAGGGTGTGAAGGGACAGCTTGCTCGTTCTGGTCGCAAGCTTCGACCAGAACTTCGTGATATCATTAAGAAGATCCCGAAGCTACGTGGCCGCGGAAAGAATATCTTTACATCTACGGAGACAAAGCCTCAGGTGGTCAATCTTTTGGCAATACACGCGGCGTTTCCGGCTGACACAGTGGTAACCTCTGGCATGCTTCTCGACAAAGGCCTTGTGCGCCGCGTGGGAGGCAAGATCCCGGCGGTAAAAGTGCTTGGCGGGGGCGCCCTCGAGAAGAAGATTGGTTTCAAAGGTGTTATGTTTTCAGAATCTGCTAAGGCGGCGATTCTAAAGGCAGGCGGTATCATTGGGTAGATTTAAAAATTTAAACTTAAGACGATGGAGTCTTTTTTTGCAAAACTAAACCAGATTGCTAAAGACCCTGACCTTCGCCGACGCATTTTGGTGGTGATCGGCGCTTTTGTGCTTTTTCGCTTTGGTGGCAACATTCCTATTCCGGGTGTTAATACAGCAGCCCTCGACCAGCTCCTTTCGAATAATAGTTTCCTCGGTCTTCTCAATATCTTTTCTGGTGGTGGGCTTGATAGGCTCTCTATCTTTATGCTTGGCGTAAGCCCCTATATTACTTCGAGTATCATCATGCAGCTTCTGACTATGATTTTCCCTAGTATGAAGCGACTGTATCAGGAGGAGGGAGAGGCTGGTCGCGCCAAATTCGCGCAGTATTCACGCCTGCTCTCTGTACCCCTGGGGCTCGTACAGGGTTTTGGTCTGCTCGCGCTTCTTCGTCAACAGGGTGTGCTTCTGGATCTTACCGGCGCAGAGCAGCTGGTCGCTTTGATCGTCGTTGTAGCGGGGTCCATGCTTCTTATGTGGATTGCTGAACTTATGACCGAGTACGGCATTGGAAATGGGATGTCCCTTCTTATTTTTGGTGGCATTGTAGCAGCATTTCCTGGAAGCATAAGCCAGATACTCTTCACGTTCGATCAGTCACAGATCTTTCTCTACGCACTTTTCATCGTGATTAGCCTCCTTGCTATGTTTGCCGTCGTTATGATTACTGAAGCAGAGCGTCCGATTCCTATAACGTATGCAAAACGTATCCGCGGCATGAAGGTATACGGAGGCGGGTCTACCTACCTTCCCCTTCGCCTGAACCAGTCTGGTGTTATTCCCATCATCTTCGCACTCTCGATCCTTCTCTTTCCGCAGATGATTGGGAGTTTTCTCGCGACTTCCACGCACGCAGTGCTTCAGAATATTGCGAGCGTGATAAACGCGGTTACGGGAAATCTTGCGGTGTACGGAATTTTCTACTTCATTCTCGTTTTTCTCTTCACTTACTTCTATACCGCAGTAACGTTTGATCCGGATTCTATCTCAGAAAATCTTCAGAAAAGCGGCGCATTCATTTCTGGTGTTCGTCCCGGTCCTTCGACATCACAGTATCTTGGTAAAGTCATCTCTCGCCTTACGCTTGTCGGCGCGCTTTTCCTTGGCATCATTGCCGTCCTCCCGCTAGTTCTAGAGGCATCAACCGGTATCCAGGCCCTTGCTATCGGTGGTACGAGTCTGCTTATCGTCGTTTCCGTGGTGCTTGAACTGCTGAAACAGTTAGAAGCGCAGCTCTCAATGCGAGAATACTAGTAGTATGATAGATCGACCCCATACATACATTATTACGGGGCGGTCGGGATGCGGAAAGGGTACGCAAGCAGATCTTCTGCGTAAAAAATTGAGCCTTACAGAATTTCCCGTTTTCTATCTTCAGACGGGGGCCCGTTTTCGTGAGTTTATCGAACAAAATATCCTTACTGCGCAGCTCTCCCGCGATATCATGGCGCGCGGCGAACGCCAGCCTAGCTTTCTCGCCGTGTGGCTCTGGACGCATTTTCTGATGGAACGCGCAACGGTTGATGAGCATTGGATAATTGATGGCGCTCCTCGAACGTTGACCGAAGCGATGGTGCTTGATTCTGTACTTGATTTTTACATGCGAGAGAAGCCAGTCGTTGTGTATCTCAACGTGTCCCGTGTCTGGGCTGAGTCGCATCTCTTGGCGCGCGGGAGGGCTGATGACAAAACACTGACGGAGATTGGTCGCAGAATGGAATTTTTTGAGAGCGATGTGAAGCCAGCGATTGAGTATTACCGAACCAATACGCACTACTCTTTTATTGAAATAAACGGCGAACAGCCGATTGGCGCAGTGCACAAAGAAATGGCCACCCGCGTCGAAGCTCTTCCGAATGTCCAATAAAAGAGTCAAAAAACCAGAGGATATTGAGGGTATTCGGGAGTCGTGCAAACGCCTCGCGGTTATTTTGCGTAGAGTTGGGGAAGCGGTCCGTCCGGGAATTACAACTGGCGAGCTTGACGCCCTTGCCCGTTCTCTTATAGAGAAAGGCGGAGACACGCCAGCGTTTTTGAATTATCAGCCTGATGGTGCCTCGCGTCCGTTTCCGGCAACGCTCTGTACCTCGGTAAACGACGAAGTGGTACATGGAATTCCAGGGCGACGAGTGCTTCAGGAAGGTGATATTATCGGTCTTGATTTGGGTATTAATCACAAGGGGTTTTATTCAGATAGCGCGATAACGTTGATTGTGGGCGGTGTGACTGATCCTGAATCCGCGAAGCTCGTTCTCACGACGAGAAAAGCTTTAGACGCCGGGATTGCGGCTGCTCGGGCAGGGAATCGAATTGGTGATATTGGAGCCGCCATCGAAGCGTTTGCGGTTAAAGAAGGGTATGGTATTGTGCGAGAGCTTGGGGGACATGGCGTGGGGTATAGTGTCCACGAGCTGCCGTATATTCCAAACTATGGTGAGGCAGGGACCGGAGAAGAACTTCGTCCAGGAATGGTCCTTGCTATCGAACCGATGTTTAATCTCGGCGGCGATGCTTTGCGGCTTGCCGCCGACAAATTTACGTATTGTACGAAGGACGGGAAGCGGAGTGCGCACTTTGAGCACACTATTCTTGTTCGAGACGGTGCGCCCCTCGTGCTTACTCAATAATCACACAGTATGAAAAAACACGTACACCCGAAAGAAGAGCGAACATTTCTTATGATAAAGCCAGACGGCGTTCAGAAAGGACTCATCGGCGAAATTATTCGTCGTTTGGAACAGCGGGATCTAAAGATTGTGGCACTTGAGATGTTTCAGCCCACAAAGACGCAGATCGATGGACACTACCCTAAGACTGATGCTTGGATCAAGCGCGTTGGAGAGAAAACGATCTCGACCTACGAGAAGTATGGTTTTGATGTGTCGGATGATTTTGGGACGACCGATGCCTCAAAGATTGGGAAGGTGGTTCGGGGGTGGCTTGTAGAATCCATGACCTCGGCGCCTCTCGTGCGGATGGTGGTTCAAGGTGTGCACGCAATTGATATGGTGAGGAAAATTGCCGGTCCCACTATGCCGTATCTAGCTGAACTTGGCACAATTCGTGGTGATTACTCTATTGATTCGGCAATCTTGGCAAACAAAGAAAAGCGGTCAGTTAACAATCTTGTCCATGCCTCTGAGAACAAAGATGAAGCAGAGCACGAGATTCATTTTTGGTTTGGACGGTCCGTAATCCACTCGTACGGGCGATTTAGCGTCGACAAGTAATACGTTACTTTTTTGAGTTGTCCACAGTTTTAGTAGTAGACGATGTGTGTGGCTGATATACTAGATACTAATATATCAGTTTCATCCACATACAAATGATTAGAACAGGCAAGGAGGTAATAAGTGCATCGGTAATCGTCGGACTTCTTTTTGTAACACTTTTTTCCGGATTTGAAGCCCAGTCGACCAGCGCTGCATCTGCAGAAGATCAGTTTACAATAGATCAGACAATTACCTCAGAGATTTCTTTTGCTACAGCGGCTGGAAACGTTACCATGAACCCCAGTCTCGGAGGTTTGACTGGTGGTACCTCGACCGGAGAAACACATGTAAACGTGCTTACTAACGACACTGCTGGCTATACCATGACTATCAAGGCGAGCTCCTCGCCTGCGATGCAGGGTACGACGCAGAGCGAGGACATTGCTGACTATACTCCAGCCACGGCCGGTATTCCTGACTTCAATTATAGTGTTCCAACAAACTTTGAATTTGCGTACACAATTTCTGCAAGTACAACAGCTGACCTTGCTCAAAAGTTCAAGGATGATACTTCGG
>CAYJBK010000063.1:967-6661 GCA_964368365.1 uncultured Candidatus Saccharibacteria bacterium | reverse complement strand
ACGGGTCTGGCTCATGGTATGTCAAAACATATCCTCCTGCGGGACGAAAAGAGAGTTTCCAATCGGGCTCAAGATTCTTGCGAAGGGCGCTTGGCGTTGGATCGCGGAGCGAGCTGAAAACGGCGCCATTTAAAAGAACGGGCTTATACCAGGCTGTGATCGTTGAAAAAAAAGGAAGATAGAATCCTCGATAATCATCGCCCTCCACAATACAGGGCGATAGTTTCTTAACCATCCCAACAAAGCTGTTTTTGAGAGCATCGGGCAAGTGATGCTTAAACTTGGAATAATAGGCAATATCAAACGGACGTCCGGAAAAAAGTTTCGGCAAAGCGAGCGCGTCCGACCGGATACCAAGAACGCTATACGAGCCAGGAGACAGTCCGTCTCGCAGGGATACAATCTCCGAAGTTCCGATCCCATCTCGTTGTATACAGTGAACTCCGGAGCGACCAATGTTCTTAAAGCCGGCGTCAAGTGATGCTTGGGAATTATCAACGATCACAAAAAGGATGGGGCGGGTATTCTTGAGATGCCGCAATTCATTAACAAGCTGTCGTTCAACCTCCATAGAACCTGCGCCTATACCAAGAAGCACTAAGTGTCGAGTGAGGCGTGAGCTGGCAGCGAGCACTTCTTTCACTAACTCACCTCGGAGCTGAGCCAAGATATCTGGGTATTTCTGCTGTTCGATCTCCATAAGTTCTTTCTGGAGCATTGTCTGCCACTCTGGAATATCAAAATCAGAAAGTTCAAGGAGACGTGTTCCATCCACATTAGGCATCTCAAATAAAATCCACGCCACGTACGAGGACCACGTGCGCGATGCTTCAAAAAAACGAACATTCTCGTCGAGTGCGTACAACCGATCACCCTCTGCCTGAGGACGAATACGCTTCAGATCTTTAACGATACGGTCAATACACTCATTTTTCTCCCTCTGTCGTTCTCGTGGCATGTGAATTATAACCCAAAAATCTTTTTAAATGCT
The DNA here is from genome assembly GCA_964368365.1 of uncultured Candidatus Saccharibacteria bacterium. GTDB lineage: Bacteria > Patescibacteriota > Minisyncoccia > Phycocordibacterales > JBBUBG01 > CAYJBK01. Next base: position 5,670 of record CAYJBK010000063.1, on the reverse strand, counting down.
TCGGCTGAAGCAGCTCTTTCTGAAACTTGCTTGGGAGAAGCATACGACGGAATCAACTTTTCATCCAGCGAAAGAAGAGAACGATTATGCTCAACCTCTTGGTTATTTACGATCTTTCGAACCACATACGCCACGGCGGATCCATTGAGAAGTGCCGCACCACCAAGCTGGGGCCATGAGACGATCGTCTTGCCCATTTCGAGCAAAGACGCTTTCATGCGATCAGTCACATTCTCTGCCCCGACATGCTTCGTGATCATTTTACCTATTCCAAACTTGTCCAACTCTTTCAACTCTTTATGAGTCACCTGCCCCATTCGGCCGTGAAAAAAAGCTGGCTGAGGAGTATGGTCATACCGCTCAACGTCCACGACCGCATTATCTCCATTGTCTGCGGCCATCACCAGAGGAAGCTTATGCTTTTTAGCATAGTCACGAATACGATACTTCACCGCCAAATTATCGATCTCATCGATCATAACCGTGAGACCCTTAAAGAATCTGTCCATATTCTTTTCCGTTAGCCCCTCTGGGAAAAGATCGATCTTTGCATAAGGGTTCAGGAGATATATCTGTCGTGCCGTAACCTCAACTTTTGCTATACCCAAAGAATCGACGCCGGCCCGTACACGGTTGGTATTTGAGAGTGCCAAGAGGTCGTGATCTGCAAGTTTAATATGTCGAGCTCCGCCCTGAAGGGTCAGTGCGAGTGCGACACTATTCCCCACGCTCAGTCCCGCGATCCCAACCACCGCATCATAAAACTTCTTTTGTTCTTCTTCTGTTATGAGATTTCGATTTCGGGCAGTACGAACAGAAAAAAAGGCTTTCTCGTCTAAAATGTGCACGAGGGTCGATATCCATGGGAAAAATACCCATCGTCCGTGCTCCAGAAGCGGACGTTTTTTCTGTATCTTTTCAACATATTCCTGAAATTCTGCCTCAAAGGTTGGGCCATAGACCCGACTAGGATTTTGAACGGCAAAATATTCTCGGAGCTGTTCATTATAATCATCAATAACATGCTGTATCTGTTTCGACGCAAGGAGCTTTTCCAGACGACGTGAGTCGTTTGCGCGCGAAAGATCATAAAGCTCGGGCTTCTCAGTATCAGGTCGGGCGCTCGTTCTCTTCAGGAACTGGTGTATTTTCTTCATTGGTTGGTATTAGTTTTTAAGCACCCACTTCTGTTTCCCACCTGCCTTAAAATGATCTGGGTGTTCATGCGACCAAAATACGATCTGTGGCCGCATACGATCTGGCATCACAGAGTGGTTATTTTTGTATTCGTCGTTCTTTGCAAGCAGTGCATGAAGCACAATGTTTGCGATCTCACCCTCGAGATCGTCACTCCTCAAGAAACCCTTAGACAGTTCTATGTTAACCTCAAGGTACTCGTTTTCTTCCGCATCATGTCGAACCGCGAGAAAGAATTTTCCTGTTATACCAGCCTCAGCAGAATAATGTACCAAGGCGTCGCGCACATGTTCTGGGTATATGATCGCTCCGTATAACTTTACAGCAAAATCCGACCGTTCGTATACATATACGAACGGGAGCTCGGGACCCAGATACCGTTTGATACCCGGCATCTTTCCGAACCGCTCCACAAGATCAGTATACGCAAAAATGCCACCACGATCTCCCACCTCATAGCGAATGAGGGGTAGCGCATTATAGCCCGTGCAGAGAATAGATCCATCAACCGATTCAAAATTCACAAAGAGAGGATTGAACTGGGCTAGGGTCGGAGTCTTCTCAATCGAACCAAAAAGTGAGGAAAAAAGCTTTTTATTTCTAAGCAGCTTTGACCGAAGAGCGATAGAAAGAGGTGTTTCCTGCGCCATCGTCCCAAGATCAGCGGTACCGTATATATTCGTTGAATCCAGTGCTGGTTCTTTCATGCCAACCGCTCGGGCAACATGATCTCGAAAATTATCACCGAAAGACTCCGCGGCAAAAACGAATCGTATCGGAAATTTTTTCCACGCAATACCATGCTCCTTTCCTTCATCAATAATATCTTTTATAAACGGCGGGTACCCGCATAAGATAATCTCTTCGAATAGAGGTCCGACGGTTCGAACAGCCTCGAAAATCTCCTTCTTGTTGATTCCTGGAGTGATTACTGAGAGTGGGTATCCCCGAAGCGCAATCTTCCTAAATGCCTGGTACGTGATAATGCCGCCAATCCACACGCCCATGCCAAAACAATCGATCACAAGGGTCGATCGCGCACGACCGCGCGATGACGAGTTCAAAAACATTTCGTGAAAAATTGACGACTGAAGGTCTAGTGCTTCGTCGCGTGGAAAATAAAAGGGGGTTCCACTTGATCCAGACGTAGCAGCAAACGTAACCGCTTTGTCACCAAAAGCCCCATCCCACAAAAGCGCCGTGAGTGGGTACGCCCGAAGATATTCCTTTTTAGTCACAGGGGGCACCTTCCGAAAATCCTGTATCGTTCGTATGACCCCGGGTCGAATATGGTGCTTCTTTAGAAAGTCCTTATACGCAGGAACCCGTGCTGCCGCTGCATGGAAAAGAGCAAGTGCTCGACGCTCGCCTGCCCGTATCCAGAAAGCTTCCTTTTTAGAAGAAAGGTTCTTAAATATCTTTTCCGGCTGAATATCATTCAAAAAGCTTTCCATGCCGTTTTTCTAATCTCGGAGCCTCTCTTCAACAAATGTATCAACGGCAACGCTGAGGTGTATCTCTTGCTCATTCGAGCGTACTATGAGCTCACGAAGCGTCACGGCCAGTTTGTTGATATTTTCTTCGACCCGGTCACGTGAGTATCCGCCTGGCCGAAGCGCATCCACAACATTAATAAGCCCACCAGCGTTTGCAAGATAATCTGGAATGTACAAAATTCCCCGCGCATGGAGCCGCGCTCCCATCGAAGAATCTGCGAGTTGATTGTTGGCAGCCCCGCACACTATTGGCGGAATAACTTCTGGAATAGTTCCATGAGTAAATTCTCCTCCCAAAGCGCAGGGGGCATACACATGAACCAATTCCTTATGACTTATATCTGGCGAAACGACACGAATGTCTGGAAGAGTACGTCTCAGGGACTCGAGAGCCTCGGTATCAATATCCGATACCACGAGAGTTGCACCGCTCCCTGCCAGCGACCGCGCGAGTTCTGCACCGACCTTGCCGACGCCTTTGATCGAAACGGATACGCCGTCAAAAGGAGCGACACCGAAAGATCGTAGTGCTTCTTCTAGGCACACTCGCACGCTTCGGGAGGCCCAAGGACTTGGATCGCCGGCGCCATGAGGAAGGCCGTTTATATAGGGGGAAACACCCGCCATGGCAACAATATCGCCCTCAGTAATACCAACGTCTTCCCCTGTGGTGAACCGGCCATTCAATTCGTTTATGTATTCTCCGTAGCGCGCCATCATTGATGGATTTTTGCGATGCGCGGGATCACGCATAATAACCGCCTTACCACCTCCATGGGGAACACCCGAAACCCCACATTTGTAGGTCATTGCACGGGAAAGACGAAGTGCGTCACGAAGTGCATCATCTTCCGAAGCATATGTCCAGTAGCGAGTGCCTCCAGTTGCGGGACCGAGCCGGGTACTATGGACAGCAACAAAACCTTTAAGGCCTATCCCCTCATCATAAAACGAGTAGACCGACTCGTGATTATCGTAGTCTGAAAAAGAGCTCAGTCTTTCTTTAGAAACTTCACGGATCATTATGCTGTATATTCAATAATTTCTTCTGCTCGGAGTCGTGGACCATGGGGGGAGGCCGTCTTGGCACGTCCGAGTCTAAAAAACATGTGGGGTCGGAAACTCGTTCCGAGGATATTCTGAAGCTGCTTATAATAGTCACCGATCTCGATGGAAGCGGTCATAGGAGCGGTCGAGAGCCCACGAAGTGTCGCCTCAAGCGCGATCTCCTCATACAGCTCTCCGACATGAAGCCAGTCGAGGGGCCGATCCTCCCTTGCACTTATGACAACGAAATAGGGCGTGTGCTTTGTGAGCAGCTCTCGGTCCTGGGATAACGTCTTCTTATTCACATTCCACCGGCGAAGGATAAAGGAAGCGAACAAGGACACGGGTGTTGGCATTCCAAAGGCATTCATGGTCATGCCAATGGGTGATGCCGTGACATTTGATTTAATATACTGTGAAAGTTCGTGACGGAACTCGGGGTTGTCCATCGCAGCCACCAAGGCGTTACTGACAACATCCGCGATCTTTCCTTTTTTTACACCGTCAGAAATGACATCGATCGAAATTACGTCCGACGACAGACCCTTGATCCAGTCACAAAATGAAGTGTCGTCAAATGGTTCGTCATAGGGAGCCCTGTTCGTACTTCGGCGAGGAATGGCAAGAGCTGCGTGGCGGGGATCACGCGCGGATGCGCTCGGATTGCCAAATGTAATACGGATATCATGAGAAAATTCTGGCGGAAAATAGTCCACTACTCGAGACATACCATAATAGTCCGCGGCAGTGAGCAGATTCTTAAGTGCGCAACCCAGACTTACATAGAGCTCGCGATGGTGTGGATCGCTCTCAGGAAGCGACCTCAGATATTCTGGAGACAGCAGTATTTCCGACTCCCCCACCGTCACCCTCCATGGCTGGCTGTTGTGGCTCGAGGGAGCCAAAACTAAAAAGTTAACAAGAAAGGCATGTTTAGGGAAGGACTGTACCCCCATCGCTTGG
>CAYJBK010000063.1:0-957 GCA_964368365.1 uncultured Candidatus Saccharibacteria bacterium | reverse complement strand
AGAAAGGCAATTCGTTCTCTTTCTGTTTTGAGTTCATCAAACGCACGCGGATCTATCTCCCACGCCAAGTAATTACTTTTTGCCATAGATTTATTTCTTTCCGGTAAGATGTGCGACCTTTTCTGCCAACTCCTTCAAAGAAACCTGAGCTTTTACGAGGTAATCCTTCGCCCCGAGATCATCAACAGCTTTCATGTACGCCTTGTCGTCTCCGATATTAGTGAGGATCACGACGGGAATCTTTTTTGTATCCGCATCCTTTTTAAGAAGTTTTAATGTTTCGATCCCGTTCAATCGCGGCATCATGAGGTCAAGAAGAATAGCGTCCGGTTTATTTTCCTTCGCCATCACGTATCCTTTTTCACCATCAAACGCGAGGAAGACCTCGTATCCTTCCTGGGTAAGCTTGTGCTCGTACATTCGGATAATGAGCGGATCATCATCCACAAGAAGCACTTTTATTTTATCTGGTTCTGATTTTGCCATACGATTTCATTTACACTAGTATGTCGACATCATTCTTCAAGCCTCCGGGTAACAATATAGAGCGGGATGATGAGAATAATCATAATAATCGCCACAGCCACCAAAGTGAGTAGGTTTGCCCTCGATGCGATGGTTACGATTTCTGCCTGCGAACGAAGCGTGGAGAGAGCGCCCACGATATTCCCCGTGCTGTCTTTTATCGGAAGGAAACTGCCAATAAAAGGACGCCCCTCGATAGTTAACTTCCCAACGATCGTCTCCCCTCCCATCAGCACCCGCGAGTTAAAAGACTGGTCGGTAAGCTTGAGACCCTCTATCCGGGTACGCTTGTCACTTGAAAGTACTGTTGAGGCAAAGATAGTGTCCTTCTGCAGCACTGTACTATCAAGTCCTGTTATTTTCTTTAGTCCATCCACGAAAGCAGAGTCCAGAAATGACCCAACGACCACAACGCCAACGGATGTTGTTCCG
>CAYJBK010000062.1:0-6876 GCA_964368365.1 uncultured Candidatus Saccharibacteria bacterium | reverse complement strand
CCGTTCGTTTCTCGTCCAAATTTTCTGTTTGCGTTGTGGTGTCTCATGGGAATAGCGAGGCCTGATTTCCAGTAATTATTTCAGTGTTATGCCAAAGTTGGAAAGGGCGCGGCGGATCTCCTTAATACCCTTGTCTCCCAAGCCATCCACCTCAAGCAAATCTTCCTCCTTCTTTCGAGAAAGGCCGCCGACCGTTCGGATTCCGCCTTCGGTAAGCGCGTTGACGGTTCGGGCGGAGAGACCGAGGTCTTCGATCTTTGTCTTCATGGAATCTTCTGGGGCTACAGCAGCCGCTCCATCCACCTCCTCGGCTGGAAGCATGTCGGACACCCCGCTCTCGAGAGATGCTGTCTCTTCAGCCTGGAATCCACGAATCGCGCGGAGCTGCTCGATCATAATATCAATAGACTTTTCGAGTGACTCTCGAGGAGAGACGACGCCATCGGTTTCAATGAAAATACGGAGGCGATTATAGTCTGTACGATCTCCCACACGCATATTGTCCACCTCATAATTTACGCGTCGCACCGGGGTAAACGCAGCATCGAGCGCGATAGCGCCCACCTCAACCTTGTCCTTGTGCAGCACCTCTTTTGGCACATAGCCGAGACCTTTCTCAAGGGTAATTTCCATTGAAAGCGTGGTGCCCTTATCGGTCACCGAGGCGATATGCTGATCCTTATCTAGGATTTCTACCTGGCCAGGAGCCTTGATATCACCCGAAGTTACATTCTTAGCGCCAGTAACCTTAAGCGTAAGGCGCTGTGGCTCATCGGTCGTCATCTTAAAGCGAACTTTCTGAAGATTTACCAAGATTGAAATAATATCTTCCTTAACGCCTTCCATCGAAGAAAACTCATGGCTTACCCCATCAATCTTTACCATCGTAATAGCAACGCCGGGCATCGAGGAAAGAACTATCCGGCGAAGAGAATTGCCGAGAGTATGTCCGTACCCTGGATACAATCCATCAATTTCATACACACCCTTGTTTTTCTCTTCAAGGACGATTTTTGGCTTCGATGGCAAAATAATATCTAAATTCAACATATATGTATTGTTAGCTCGTTATGCGCGGCTATAAAACTCCAGAACCACTGGAAGGTTCAAAGAAATGGCAGCATCTCCCATGATTGGCTCCCCCAAAACATTCGCCTCAAGCTTATCGAGGTCGAGAGAAAGCCATTGCGGAACAGCAACGCCCAGCGTACGTTCTTTGATATTCTGGAAAAGCGCCGAGGCACGCGACCCATCACGAATCGCAATCTTCTCACCGAGAGCCACCTTATACGAAGGAACGGTTACGCGAACACCATTTACCGTGACGTGTCCATGGGATACCATCTGACGAGCGGCAGCCCGAGACGAGGCGAGACCGAGACGAAAAACCACATTGTCGAGACGAGACTCGAGACTCTTCCAGAGGAAAAGTGCTGCATTCTTTCCGCCATTCTCGTGCGCACTCTTCACCTCGTTTGAGAACTGACGCTCTGTAATACCATAGGTGTAGCGGGCCTTCTGTTTCTCTGTAAGCTGTACGCCATATTCTGACTTGCCACCAAAGCGCTTACCACCACCTGCTTTCCCTCCCGCTCGGTTTCCCTCGCGCGCAGAAGCATTAGCCGCATATTTGGCGGTCTGACACTGCGGGTAGATTGCATCACCTACCATTCTGCATATTTTGTATCGTGGAGCTCGGATCATACGTGCGTTTAAATAGTTAAATCTTTAAAACTGAAACTATACGCGTCGTGGCTTCTTAGGACGTGGGCCATTGTGCGGAACCGGCGTCACATCTCGAATACCACTAATGCCAATGCCCTTAGACGAGAACGCGCGGACCGAAGACTCACGACCAGACCCTACACCCTTGATAACCACGTCCACCTCTTTGATACCGAGGTCAATCGCCTTATCAGCAAGGAGTTCGGCAACCTTTGCGGCCGCAAAAGGAGTACCTTTCTTGGCACCCTTGAAACCAATAGAACCAGATGATGACCAGAAAAGTGTATTACCCTTGCTATCAGTTACCGTAACCTTGGTGTTGTTATAGGTAGACTGAACATACAAAATGCCGGTTGTAACACGCGCCTTTGGAGTCTTCACTGGAGCCACCACGGCTTCCGCCGCTACTCCATCTGTCTTCTCGATGATTCTTTTCTTTCCCATGGGATCGGTATTTAAGATAAATTATTTCTTCTCGAGCTTCTTCTTACCGGAACCCATAGTCTTGCGAGTATTTCCGCGTCGGGTCCGAGAATTTGTCTTAGTGCGCTGGCCGCGCGATGGGAGACCGCGCTGATGACGCATACCGCGGTAACTCTTGATATCTTTGAGACGTTTGATGTTTGCAGCAACCTCACGCTTCAGATCACCTTCAATCTTGATCACCTCGATCACCTTTCGAATCCGCGCCTCCTCCTCGGCAGTAATATCAGCTGACTTTTTAGAATACTCTACTTTTGCTTCGTCCAAAATTTTCTGAGCACGAGAACGACCAATCCCATACAGCTCTGTGAGGCCAATTTCAATTCTCTTCTGATCTGGGATAGTGATACCTGATATACGCATAAATTATCCTTGACGCTGCTTATGCTTGGGCTTGCCCGCGCACACAACATACAAATATCCGCGGCGACGGACCATTTTGCATTTTGGACACAGCTTTTTTACTGATGCGCGAACTTTCATCGTTTCTAAAAATTATTACAGTCGTTTTACAATGCGGCCCCGCTCCCCATATTGGTCCAGCTCGACTTTTACCTTGTCTCCCACAAGAACTCTAATTTTATGCAAATGCATCCGTCCAGAAAGATACACCAAAACGATCTTGCCTTCCCCTATATCTGCTCGAAACATAGCGTTTGGGAGTGCTTCCACTATGGTAGCCAAAACACCCGTGTCTTGCTTGGGGGTATTTTCAGCACGCGAATCTCTAGGGTTTCTCATGAACCGTCTCGCCATAGTAGCAAAGGAGTGCCCAGGCGTCAAGCCCTGCCTCAGAAAATGGGTCTGGGATGCTATTCAGTAACCCGTTCTATGGTGATGTGATCAGAATCAGTCGGAATCGTCCGAATCCATGGGGGGGTAATAAGAGGACGAATTGACTGGAGCATAGGAAAATCCTTGAACACCGTAGGATAATCACCAAGCGAGACACCAGCGAGCCTCTGCTTTAAAAGCGACTCGTCAAAAGTCCAAATAGCAGTGCTGGTTCCCCGAAGATGAAACTGAATGCTTTTGTCTGCACTAAAGTCTGGGACACCTCGCTCAAAGGCGAACCTAAAGCTTGGGAGACCCGGAATCTCGATAGGAGCATCGTCATAATGGTTTATGGATGTTTTCGCTATCACCGTTGTGAGCTCATCAACACTGAGAAGCACGCCACGAACCACTGCTCTCCCTCCTAATACAACGTCGGTAGAAGTACCAGCTGTCGTGGGGGAATTTTCCACGAAGCTGCTCTGCAACGCAGAAGGGTATCCCACAAAGCCTTCTGGAATAGACTTCAGAGCCTCCTGCGACAGACGCTGCACTAGTTTTTCTTCAAGGTTTCTTCTCGCAGCTGCCACAGCTTCTCCGGGCGCAACGTTTATTGTGCCGGAATACCCTCCAGTCATAGCTGTTTTAGACCGGCCATAGAATTTGCTATATTTGGGCGACCCCTCAAAGCCGGGAACCGTAAAATCTGTTAGGCCTATGTTATATTCCCCTCCAGGAGCATCAGCGCTCACAACAACTTCAAGTGACCCAGGAACCAGAGCACCCGCCTGGGTTTCGGCACCAGGAATGGTTACGGCAGCGGGAATCCTGTATATCTTGCCGTTTGATGCTTTAAGCCTAGTGGAGGCCACGAGCTTCTGAGCCTTGGAACTATACGCGTTATAAAGAACCACCGTACCACTCGCTTTTTTGTTAACAGTCTCCCGACCCGTTGCAGGAATAGAAACCGAGGCATCGCCAGAGAGCTCCATAATTTGAAAGTGGAGGGGTCCCTCCTCTTCAGGAGAGACGGCTGTAAGCGAGGCATTCATAACCACAGGTTCCTGGCGTGGCTGAACTTCAATTTGCGCCCGGGAAAGCAGTGCGGAGATGAAATATATCGCAAGAACAGCCACGAGAATACCGAGAATCCATAGAAAAATAGTGGTCCATGATGAGCGACGATGACTCTCAGTCGACGATTCAACGTGCGGCAGAGATGTGCGGCGGTGATGCACAACGACCGACTCTGTCTCTTCCTCCTCCGAGGCTTCAGCGGCTCCGCGCTCGTGAACTTTCCTTGCCGCAACACGGGCCAGAAAACCTTTTGGCTTCGAGCTTCCGCGAGGTTTTAATCTCAAAACATCATCAAATATTTTTTTTGGCATGTATTCGTGAAAAAGCGATACTTTCTAGAAGAAGGAATAGATCCCTCTTTGCAAGTGCGTTTGGAGACTCATCTACGTATGCCGCAAGAACCGGCAAAGGAATCGTCTGACAAGAAAAAGGTTGGGTACGAAGCGTCAGATGTGCAGCATCAAGACCAGAAATAAATTCCTTAAAGAGCGCCATTTGTCCCGCCTCCCCGAGGATAAAAAGTTTTTGTGGAAGAGACGACTGGAATGATGCGGCTTCAAGAATTTCGAGGAGCCGCTTTCGCCATTGTGTCTCTGCGGGAATACAGGCTCTCCGCACCCGTGCCCGGATGTCATCCGTCACCTTGTTCTCCCCATAAAGGCGCAGGATCACCTCGGATTCCTCAGGAATCGTCCGGAGCTCCTCTGCTACCAAAGAAACGAGCATCCTCTGGCCAAACGGATACGAAAAAATGGAAATGAGCCTGCCGGCACGAACAAGCGAAACGGTTGTGGTGTCTGGGCTAATGGTAAGCGAAATAAATTCCACTTCCTCATGAAGTATATCACGAAGAATAATGAACGACAAAAACGAGAACGTGTGTAGCTCTATGGTGGACCTCGGGAAAGCACTGTGTATACATGCACGCACCATATCGACAAACGTGCGCGGAGCAGCGCTCCAGTAGAAATCGAGATCAATTTGAGCCGCCTTTTTCCCGAGGGGGCTCTTCATCGTATAGCCGTTCAAGCGAACCCGCGTAATCTGCTCATCGATCAATACAAAATCCTTGCCCGCTTCTTGAATCACATCACGCGCCAGGGTATCGAGTAGCTTTTGCGTAATCTCCTGTGGTGAATCAAATCTTTTTTGTACGCACTCTGTTTTACCAGAATAAAAGGTCGGAGAAAGTGCACAGGAAACATGAGTGGGCGTAGAAAAACCCCGTATCCGACATTCGGCAGACATCTCCTCGAGTAGATTCGCAGTAGCCTTATATACTGTATCGCGTGAGGAAGAATTTTTAATCTCCACTCGCTCTCCGATCCAGAGTATGTGTGGTCTCTTCCCTTCCTCATATCGAACAATGGCTCCCCCGCAAGAAGAGGGCCCTATATCGACAAGCGCCACAAGTTCGCGCGTATCTTTTCTGAAGAACGAAGAAAACCACATCGTGACATCAGTGTATCACAAAAAAGTTACTCGAATATTCGCTGTAGTCCCCAGAAGAGGCCAAGAGCGATAACGAGAATAGCTGCACCCTTTACTGCATGTCCGTACCAGGATTTTTCTTTACAGAAATAGATGAGAGGGAGCGCGCACAACACTATGAAGATCTGACCGAATTCAATACCGATATTGAATGCAAAAAGAGACGATATGAATGTATCAGCAGGAACCTGGATCTCAGCGAGAAGCCCCGCGAAACCAAGTCCATGGAAAAGGCCGAAAAAGAAAACCATCGCGAGCTTCCCCCTGCTTTCTCCGACAAATTTCTTTCCTGCCATAAATACGGAGGTGAACGCAACATACGCGATCGAAAATGCAATGAAGGGCTCGACGACGCGCGGACTCAAGGTCACTATCCCCTGGCCTCCCAGAATAAGGGTAATACTATGCGCCACAGTAAATGTGGCGGTGAGCTTTAGTATCTCGCGCCACGAGACAAATACCAGGAGGAGCGAGAGAACGAAAAGAACATGGTCGGCACCGCCCAAGATGTGTCCAATACCCAGTTTCCAAAAATCAAAAAAGTTATCAAAAAAAGAAGTGTCCTGGTTCTTCGCGATCCGAAGGATCTCGGCACCATCTCGAAACTGTGATGCAAAATCGGGAGTCTGTGTATCAGCATACAGCTTGATCTCCTCTGGAGTCGCGTTGGGATTCGCCTCAAGATATTCTCTTACCTGGGACGGGAGAAGCTCGTGAGCATATACGGAAGTCATCGGCATAAGCAAAACCAGCATTATGGCAAACAAGAACAGTACTCTTTTGAACAGTGAGATCATTTCTTATAATTCTTTCAAAGTCTTTTCGGCTATCGGCACATCTCTAATGGAAAAAGTTGGATTGAGCTCTAGGGCCGTATCAAGATATCTCCTTGCAAGCACAAAATTCCCGTCGCCATACGCGATCATTCCTTGATGAAATAGGATCAGTGGATCGTGTTCACCCAAGCGAATCGCGGCATCTCTATACCCAAGCGCCTCTCGTATCTTATTGTTCTTGAAGAGAGCCCACGCAAGATGGTCTGCCGCATAGATACTCGGACGCTCTTTGTAGGCCCGTTCGGCCTTACGGAGTGCGTTCGGAAGATCAAGATCGTGATCAGCAAGGAAAAGCGCTTCCTCAAGGTCGGTATTAACCCCGCTCGTTACCGAAGTACTAAAAGCAATCTCAGTCAGCGCGAAATATTGTCCAGCCTTAGCGATTTCTCCCCGGTGCGCATAGAGATCGCCAAGATCTAGAGCATATTGAGCAATAGGATGTTTTTTATACGCCGTTTGGAAATACTCCTCAGCCGTATCAATATCTCCC
>CAYJBK010000061.1:0-6881 GCA_964368365.1 uncultured Candidatus Saccharibacteria bacterium | reverse complement strand
CGTGTGCTCTTCCGATCTCGTGCGTGAACTCGATCTCGAGATTCAAGAAACACAGCCCTTCAAGATGATTAAGACTGATCCAGAAAAGGCGAAAGAGATCGTGGCCGGCCTTGTACAAGGAGTCGCGCTTATCGGCCGTCTCCTTGCGCCGTTTCTTCCTGAGACATCTGCCAAGATCGAAGCAGCTGTTCATGCGAACAAGATGCCGGAGGCCCTTTTTCTCCGCAAGTGAGAGGATTGACTAAATCATGCGTCATATATACCATATATATATGACTACACAAATCCTATTTAATATAGATAAGGCAACGAAGGCAAAAGCTTCGCGCCGTGCTGCGAGGGAAGGACTCCCTCTCAGTGCTTTTTTGAAACAGGCTACTCGGGCGTACGCGGAAGAGACGCTTTCTCTTGAACCTGTTCTTGTGCCTAATAAGAAAACGGCCCGGATTCTTGATAAAGCTGATAAAGATATAAAAGCAGGGAAAAATCTTTCCCCTGCTTTTGCAACTACCGAGGATCTGCTTGCATACTTAGACAAAAGGGTTGGTTATAAGAAAAGATGAAAGTTGTATTACTGCATTCCTTTTTTCTGCGTGACACCAAGAAAATCTCTCGAAAGGTGTATGAAGCGTTCCGTGAGCGAGCGGCCCTATTTCGAGTAGATCCTTTTAATAGTATTTTAGAAAATCATCCGCTTCGCGGTAAGTATCTTAGTAAAAGAAGTATAAATATCACTGGTGATTATCGAGCGATTTTTAAAGAAGAGCCTTTGGAAGTAGTTACTTTCGTTCGTATCGGGCGTCACCGAGATTTATATGAATAATATAGAAAATTTCGATACCCATTCACATATTCAGGATGTTCAATTCGATTCTGATCGAGAAGCTGTTCTTCTGCGAATGAAAGAGAAGGGGATTGGAGCGGTTGTGGCTGGGGCAGATTGGCAAATGAATGATGATGGTGTGGCGCTTGCCCAAGCACATGAAAATCTCTGGGCGACCGTGGGGCTGCATCCCGTAGAAGGGTCTGTTACTTCTTTCGATGGTCCACGACTCCGCGCGCTTGCGGCGCATCCTAAGGTCGTCGGTATTGGCGAGTGTGGGCTCGATTATTTTTATAAACCAAAGTCAGAAGTGTTTGAAATGCAGCGCGGGCTTTTCCGTGAGCAGCTCGAGATTGCTCGGGATTTGAAGAAGCCGGTGATGGTGCATATCCGCCCAACGAAAGGTGTGCGTGATGACGCCTACCTCGATGCGTTGCCAATCCTCGATGAGTTTCCGGAGGTAAAAGGCAATATCCATTTTTTTGCCGGTACTTGGCCTCTCGCCCAGGAATTCCTGAAACGCGGATTCACCCTCTCCTTCACGGGAGTCATTACCTTTGCTCGTGAGTATGACGAGGTGATCAAAAATATGCCACTCGATATGCTTATGGCCGAGACTGACTGCCCGTACGTAGCTCCGCTTCCACACCGAGGAAAACGTAATGAGCCCGGATACCTGATTGAAGTGGTACGAAAGATTGCTGAAATCCGTGGTGAAGATTTGGAAACGGTTCGGAATGCTCTTCTAAACAATACCCGCCGAATATGGCTTGGGGCCTAGACTTTACCAAAAACCTCTGGTAGTATCGCTGTATCTATGACTGAAACCGGAACCGTATACGAATTGGCCTATCTTGTAACTCCGCTTTTGCCCGAACAGGCACTTGCTGAAGAAGTGGCCAGAATTAAGAGTGGAATCGAATCTCTGGGAGCGACCATTCTTCTCGAAGAACAGCCCAAGATGCGTTATTTAGCGTATACAATTGTTAAAAAGATTGCCAACAAGAACACGCGTTTTAACGAAGCGTATTTTGGCTGGGTTCGGTTTAAGAGTGCTCCAGAGGATGCCGCAAAGGTTGACGCACATCTCAAGAAGTACGACAGTGTGATTCGCTCCCTTTTCATGGTTGCTCCAAAGGAGGAGGTGAAAGAAAAGAAGTCGGCAGCTACGAGTGAGGAGGCACTCCCTACGGAAAAGGCAGATGGGCTGAGCGACCTGGAGCTGGACCGAGAGATTGATCAAATGATCGCAGCCTAACATCACACAATGTATCTCAACAAAGTAATGCTCATTGGTAATTTGACCCGGGATCCAGAGATTAAAGCTCTACCATCCGGCACTCAGGTTGCAGCGTTTGGTCTTGCAACAAATCGAACGTGGAAAGACAAGAATGGCGCAAAACAAGAAGATACGCAGTTCCACAATGTGACAGTGTTCGGGCGACAGGCAGAGATTATTGCTCAGTATATGAGAAAGGGAAGCTCGATCTATCTTGAGGGTCGAATCCAGACGCGAAGCTGGGATGATAAGTCAACGGGAGAGAAGAAGTATCGTACAGAAATTGTGGTAGAAAACTTTCAGTTTGGTCCTAAGGCGGGAGGGCTAGCCGGTGGAGCACCAGCAGGGACGTATCAAGCACCGTCTGCACAAGTTCCTGGCAAAGCTCCTCAAGAAGTCGAATCGATTGAATATCCGGAAGAAGATATAAACCCAGAAGACATTCCATTCTAAATTTATGAAACACTGCTATTTTTGCAATAACAACGTACAGAAGATCGACTACAAAGATGTAGAAACTTTGAAGAAGTTTCTTGATCCTCATGCAAAGATCATGGCACATCGAAAGACGAGCGTGTGCTCGCTCCATCAGCGGAAGCTTGCTATGGCTGTGAAGCGTGCTCGTTTTCTTGCGCTCGTGCCGTTCTTGGCGCGGTAATTTCCCTTTTTGAAAAACACAAAACCCCGGCCGTTACCGGGGTTTTGTGTTACCATGGTTGCTATGATTGTTGACGGCAAAAAAATACGCGATGAGATAAAAGCCGAACTTAAAAAAGAAGTAGGCTTTCTTGCCCTTCGTCCGCAGCTTGCCTTGGTTCAAGTGGGAACTGACCCTGCGTCCACAAAGTTCGTTTCAATGAAGCGCGCTTTTGCCGAAGAGATCGGGGTGGCATGTATTTTCCGGCAGCTTCCTGAAGCGACGACTACAGAGGAGCTTCAGAGAGAGATATCGGTTCTCAATGCAGACCCGCGAGTAAATGGCATCGTCGTTCAGCTTCCGTTGCCAGCACACATTGATACGGATGCCGTCATCGAAGCGATCCATCCAGGAAAAGATCCGGATTCCCTCAGGACTTTTTCGGAAGAGGAGCGTGGCGTGCCTCCTCCGGTTGCGGGCGCCGTCGAAGAAATTTTGGATCGAAACGGTATTACGCCGGAGGGGTTGCAGGCGGTCGTCATTGGCTATGGGCGTCTGGTGGGTAAGCCGGTTGCTCAGTGGCTCGTCGACCGTGGGGCACACCTTCATGTTGTTGATGAACACACTGAAGCGAGGCGTCGGGACGCCCTTCTCGGGAACGCGGATATTATTGTTTCTGGGGCTGGTGTTCCAGGGCTTCTAAAGCCTGAGATGGTAAAGCAAGGGGTGATCCTTATAGATGCCGGAACCTCAGAGACGGGGGGGAAATTAGTGGGCGACATTGATCCCCGGTGCGCCGAGAAAGCAGCGTTGTATACGCCTGTGCCCGGTGGGGTAGGCCCCATCACTGTAGCCATCATTTTCAAAAATCTTCTCTTGCTTATTGGCCGCCAATCCGTATAATTTCGAGCATCCATACTACCTATGAAGAAAACACGCACCTACGCCGTTATCGTACTCCTTTTTGCACTCGGTCTCGGATACGCTAACTACAGATCAGAATTTAATTCTGTTAATGATTCGCCGCTCGAAAAGGCGTTTCCTGCGCTTGCAACAACCAAAGCGACTACGACCACAGCCACTTTCATTGAAGGATATCCCTTGAAATTCGGGCTCGATCTCCGTGGGGGAAGCCATTTGGTATATAAAGCTGATACATCCAAGATTGATTCGGCTGATATTACTGATCTTATGAATGCCCTTCGGGACGTGATTGAGCGTCGTATTAATGTGTTCGGTGTTTCCGAGCCAGTTATCCAAGTGGAAAGCAAGGGCGGTATTGCGGGCACTCGCGAAGATCGACTCGTCGTGGAGCTTCCTGGAGTTACTGATATTAAGGAGGCCGTCGCACTCATTGGACAAACTCCGACTCTTGAATTTAAAGTAGAGCGTCCTGATGGTGAGACGCAGAAGATCGCGGAAGCACAGCAGAAAGGCGAAAGACTCACCGAAGATCCCTTTCTGGGAACACCTCTTACCGGCCGATACATTAAGCGCGCAACAATCCAGTTCGACCAAAACTCCTTTTCTCCTTCGGTGTCACTTGAGTTTAACGAGGAAGGCGGCAAGATTTTTGCAGAGCTTACGAAGAATAATATAAATAAACTCATAGCGATCTATCTCGATGGCGTGCCCATCCAAACGCCAGTGGTTCGTGAGGAAATCCGTGATGGTAAGGCTTCGATCAGCGGTAATTTTTCTTCAGAAGCGGCAAAGACACTTGTTGGCCGTCTCAATTCTGGCGCACTTCCTGTTTCCATAGAGCTTGTCTCAACTCAGTCCATTGGGGCATCGCTCGGAGAGGACGCATTGAAGAAGGACGTGAGTGCTGCGGTATACGGGTTTCTCGTGATCGTACTCTTCCTCATTTTTTGGTATCGATTTCCCGGCCTTATTGCTTCAGCGTCTCTCGTGGTGTATGTGCTGATCAGTCTCGCGCTCTTCAAGCTGATCCCTGTTGTTCTCAGCTCTGCTGGAATAGCTGGCTTTATTCTGTCGATTGGTATGGCGGTGGACGCGAACATTCTTATCTTTGAACGAACAAAGGAAGAACTAAAGAAGGGTTTGTCTATAGACGCGGCATTGCGAGAAGGTTTCCATCGAGCATGGCCGTCGATTCGTGATTCGAACGTTTCAAGTATGATCACTGCCGTCGTGCTTTTCTGGCTCGGAACATCTTTGGTGAAGGGTTTTGCTCTTACGTTTGGACTCGGCGTGGTGGTGAGCATGTTTACTGCAATCACGGTCACTCGGACGTTCCTTTTCTCGTTCCGAGTGAAGGACTCGAAAGCGTCTAAATTTCTATTCAGTAACGGCTTTCACCGTTAAACGTATGTTCATCGTAAAATACAAAAATTTCTTTTTGGGATTCACAACGCTTCTGATCGTCGCCTCACTTTTCCAGGTATGGAGCCAGGGGATCAAGCCGGGAATCGATTTCACTGGGGGTTCAGTGCTGGAGGGTGAGTATGGAGCTGTTCGTCCGGATGTAGAGGCTATCAAGAAAGCTGTTGCAGATGCCGGAGTTGAGTCAGCCGTCGTGCAGACCGCTGGAGATACGGGGGTGCTTATACGAATGCGAACAGTAACTCAGGATGAGCATGCAGCGCTTACCGAGAAGCTTGCTGAAATAGCAGAACCTGTGGGCTCGTCGACAGTAGCCAGCGCTACGCCCGTTTCCTATCTAGAAACACAGTTCAATTCGATTGGCCCTGCCATCGGATCGGAGCTTAGGCAGAAGTCTATTTATGCTGTTACGCTCGTTATCTTGCTCATTGTTCTCTATATTGCGTTTGCCTTCAGGCAGGTTTCTCGACCAATCAAGTCTTGGAAATACGGTCTTATCGCTGTGGTGACTTTGCTTCATGATGTTGCTATCCCGCTTGGCTTTGTTGCGCTCTATGGTACAGAGGTGGATGCGCTTTTTGTCACCGCGATCCTTGCGATTCTTGGTTTCTCGATTCACGATACTATAGTGGTGTTTGATCGTATTCGTGAGAATCTTCGCGCCGCTGGTAAGAAAGAAGAGTTTCCTGAGACAGTAGGGAAGAGCTTGAATCAGACGTTTGCGCGCTCGATCAATACGTCGCTCACTGTGGTGCTCGTGCTTCTGGTGCTCTACTTTGCTGGTGGTGACTCGACTCATGCTTTCTCGCTTACCCTGATAATCGGTATCATTGCGGGTACGTACTCGTCTGTATTTTTTGCCTCACCGCTCCTTGTGCAGCTCTACAACTGGCAAGAGAAGAAGTAGTTCTCGTGGTATAATAGGGACATGGAACATGAAACAAAAATATCGGCTCCTGCTAAAAAGCAGGTTTCGACAGCACTTCAAGTTACTGGAGTTCTTTTCGCCTTGGCGTCCTACCCACTCTTTCTTATTGGGTTGCCGCTGATGCTTTTTCTGGGACTGGGGATCCTTTTCTGGATTGTCGGCGCCATTCAGGTGTATATTGGCGTTGGCATATATAAAGCTCGAAAAAGTGCCTACGTGCCAGCGCTTGTGGTGGGTATAATCTCAGTTCTTTCGATGTACAACAAGTATCAAATGTTCGCGTTGGTGCCTGTGCTTTTCTTGTTGGTTATTTATATGAACCGAGACGAATTTGTAAACTAAATAACTATATGGAAGGAGAACCGGATTATGGAATACCAATTATAATGCCTGATGCTGCGGGTAATACCTACGAGACCAGTGTTCCGAAGGAAGAATCGCTCGAAGAGCAGTTTCAGAAGGCAGCTAAGCGCCTCGAGGAGGATCCTGATGGTCCGGAAGCTCGAGCTGCCTTTAAAGCAGCGAAAGATCGGATGCATAGAAAGGCTGCATAAGAAGCGTATTTTGACCCTAAAAAAGCCCCAGAGCAGGGGCTTTTTTAGTCGCTTGACATACGATGCAGGGCGTATATACTTCTATTCACCTCGTTCGGGGTTTTCTTTTGCCCCGAGCACGGTCTGAACTTTGACAATTTGAAAGCCAAATCGCCGGGAGCCGCAAGGTGGCCCGGCAAACACAATTAAGTTTTCTTTTGTTCTGTTCTAATGAGAGTTAGATAACTACTCTATCAAGATCGCGCGAGCGATTTTATTGAGAGTTTGATCCTAGCTCAGGATGAACGCTGGCGACGTGGATAAGGCATGCAAGT
>CAYJBK010000060.1:0-6936 GCA_964368365.1 uncultured Candidatus Saccharibacteria bacterium | reverse complement strand
GTTTCCCTATAGTCGTTTTTCCAGACCCCATTGGACCGTCAATGATAATGAGTGATTTATTCATATTTTTCTTAAGGCGTCTTAAAGAATCGTCGAATCCACCATATTTTTATCAGTGGGAAGGTGAGTGTTGAAAGAAAGAATCCGAGTGTTGGAATCAAGGCGCTTATGTAAAAATCAGGAACTCCAATTGCATACATGGTGATTGAAGCAAGTAGGTATGTAATACCGAGGATGAGTACTTTTCGAAGCATACTCGTCTCCCAGGCCTTGTCAGCTTCGACGCGTATATTTCGGCCGCGAATGGCTACCAGCTCTGCTTTTAGTTGTTCCAACGAATCCATCTATTTAGTATACACTTTTCGCGTGAGGCTGTGAAAATATAAGAACCGATCCCTAGGCTACTGAGAACAAAAGCAAGAATGTGATATGGAAGCAATTTTTTCTTGTTCATATTAAAAAAAGATACGTTGGGCCTACGCCGACGAGCGGGTACCTATCCGGGCTGTTCGCTAAGAGTTACTAATATCAGAGCGTGTGCTAGTGCATGGGTCTTTACATATTCCATATCCGTGATATAATAAGAGGATGTTTAAATCATGTGTGCACTTGATCAAACATGTAGGGCTTTTGGGGAGTCTTGCGGTGTTTCTCACTGCGTCATTTCTTGCCGCCCCTGGCAACGCGCAGGGTGCCTGCTTTTTTCTTACACAATCACTTGTGCCTCGGTCTCTTGATGCTACTACGCAGGGTCAAGTAACCCTCCTCCAACAGTTTCTTGCTCAGGATCCTACTCTCTATCCCGAAGGTCTCGTGACGGGATTTTTTGGCCCAGCCACGCTTCGCGCTGTGCAGCGTTTTCAAGTTCAGAACGGAATTGTAAATGCCGGCACTCCGATTACAACCGGGTTTGGTGCTGTGGGCAGGCGCACTCGCGCTCTTATTAACACCAAGATCTGTGACAAAGGTACGACCATCGTCACCTCTTTGCCACCAGCTACACCCCCTTCAAATTCGGCTCCCGTTGTTGCGCCAACCCCGGTCGCGCCAATTCAAACACTTTCTGTTGTGCCCGCTCCAATTCAGCGCCATCCTACTCCAATAGTACTGCCAGCTCCTATTGTTGTTCCTGCTCCGGTTGTGACGCCGGTTGTGCAGGTTCCCGCTCTTCCTCCCATTTCAGTCCCAGCTCCGCTACCCGTGGTTCTTCCGCAGACTCCTTCCTTCGCAAGCGCAACTGTGACATCAGCTCACCGTTTTCAGCAGGGCGTTGCCTATGGTGGCTGGGGCCCACATCTCGGGAAGTTGCTCCGCTCAACGACAAACGAGCTTTACCTGGCAGATGACACCGGAAATGATGTAACGCGAAACGCTGGTCTTGCATACTATAAGCAGGTAAACGGTCAGTGGGTTCAGATTGGTTCCAACGCTTTTCTTGGAACTGTCCAGCAGAACACAGGTTCCGTAATGAAGGGCACTGTGATCTTCACGTATGGTATCGACACCGAAAACCATCGCGTTGAAGAGTGTTATTTCGACACCGTTCAAAATACCAAAGGATGTAAGCATCTTCCTTTTGTGCTTCCCGCAAATTCAAACTATATTGGCGCAGCGCTCACGCCCTCTGGGCACAGGGTGGTGTGGTGGACAAACGGAGGCAATGGCGCACCGGGCACATTTGAATATATTTATAATTTCGGTAACGGCTGGAACGGTGTCGTTTCAAGCAATATCGCTGGGTTCAGTGCGGTGGGATATATAAACATCGCATTTTATGATGACAGCCGCTTTGTCCTTCATGCAAAGTTGATGGCGGGCGTCGGCCCCCAATGGACCTTCATCGCCAGCTACGCAGATGGATCACTGGGGAGCCAAATAACGACATGGGGCAACTTGGCTTCAGTGGGCGCAAGCGATCTCATTTCTGCAACGAATGATGTTTGGATAGACCCCCAGGGTGGGACACATATTCTCGGTCAGTCTGTTGCTGGCACAACTTCCTATCATTATCGTTCTCCTGGATCAAACGGCGCTTTTTCCAAGGTGCTCGCTTCGTTCCCTGGAGTCTATCGAGCTCGGTTTATCAAAAGCACCGATGGCAATCTTTATGTTGCCTACGGCAAGCAAGGAGACGGCCTTCGCGTAATTACGATCCCACTTTCAAGTATCAACGGCGCACTTTCGCTCCAAGAATCTGCCTCACAGAAAATAGCGACTTCTGCAGGATACGAATTCATCGATGCCATCTACTCCGAATCTTCAATCTACCAAACACAGCCGGTCTCTGGTTTCAATGTAGCGATCAACGGCAGCACTCGCCAAGGCGAGATTGTGCATATCCAGCTTCGATAAAAGCGGGGTCGAGAGTATACTGGTGCATATGAACGAACTCCCCAATCCTGCGCCTGTTCTTTTGCCGAATCAAGTCGAAGAAAAGGAGAAGCTCAGGCATTTTTTTGTTTCCTCGCTTGCTGTTCCGCTTGTAACTATTTCCATAGTCATATTCAAAAGTATTCAGTATTTTGGAAATGCTCTTGGAAGTGGATCTTCTGATATTGAGCGACTACATGCTGAATTTATAACTATACTATGTGCTCTCGCCGCGCTTCTCTTGGTTACAACTATGGTCATTGGAAGACGACATGGAACCCGCGCGCTTAGGAGGCTCTATATATCTCAGGGTGCTATTCTCGCCACTCTTATACTCTCAATACCCCTAGTTTCTCAAAGCTTTCCTCTACACGATACTCTTCAAAGCACGCTTCGTTCAAGCTCTACTGGCTGCAAATTCCTCTCGTTCGCTCTTTATGAAGAGACCGGAGACTCGTGTCTTTTTGAACTCGCTAAGACTCGCAAGGATATTTCTTTGTGTAGAAAGATTTCATATTGGCAACAGGAAGAAGTGTGTGTATATACCGTGGCCGTAGCATCAAATGACGCGACTCTGTGCTCCGAGTCGAGCCGGGCAGATGAATGCCGCTGGGAGCTTGATCGAAAAAACAAGAGTGGCGCTGAGTCTAGTAATTAATTGAGTCGCGGCAAAGGATTATTCTTTCCGTAAAATCTTCTCCACCGCTTTTCCTTTTGCTAACTCATCGATCAATTTATCTAAGTAGCGAATTTCCCGCATGAGGGGCTCTTTGATCTCCTCCACGCGCATGCCACAAATCACACCCGTAATAAGAGTGCGCAATGGATTAAGGTGAGGAGCCTCCGCAAAGAAAGTCTC
This sequence comes from uncultured Candidatus Saccharibacteria bacterium, assembly GCA_964368365.1. Classification (GTDB taxonomy): domain Bacteria; phylum Patescibacteriota; class Minisyncoccia; order Phycocordibacterales; family JBBUBG01; genus CAYJBK01. The sequence goes on along the minus strand of CAYJBK010000060.1, from coordinate 3,707 downwards.
AAAATCTGTCTGTTTTTTCAGTTGCGCCTCGAGCTGTTTCTGGCTATATCCCGTCAGCCATCGAATGATCTCGTTGACCTCTTCTTTTGTGCGCCCTTTTTTCTCCACCTTAGCGATGTAGAGGGGATAGACGCTTGCAAAGCTGATTGTGTATATTCGGTTTTTTGCCACGGTGTTGTCTTGTTTGGGTCAGGTACGATCAGAAGTATTCAGGGAAGTCTGCTTTTTCCCATGGAAACACTACCCAATCTCCTTTTTCTTCGACGATATAGAAATCTGGCTTGAATTTCCATTTCTCGGTATTTACGGCAAGCACTGCCGTTTTTAGCTCGCCAACTTTGTATTTTGTATCAAAAAGTTCGGAGATCTGTTTTAGAGTGTCGCCTGTTTCCACAATTTCGTCCACAAGAAGCACCCTCTTTCCTGAGAGATCTATTTCTGGCACATACACGATCTGCAGATCTTTTTTTCGATCCTTATCATATGACTTTGCAGACACCGTGAGGATGTTTTTGATATTTCCCAGTTTCTTCGCCAGGAAGTAGAGGGGAATTAACCCACCGGTGCAAACACCGATGATATAGTCAGGCACAAAACCGCTCGCGGTGATTTTCGCTGCAAGCTCGTCCGTTATTTTCTCTATATCTTGCCAGGTGAGGTGGGTCATAGTTTGGCTAAACTAATTCTCGCGAAAATCCTTTGCTATAAAATGCTCACTTATTTCTCTTCAATGTTCAACACCGAGTGTTGAACATTGAGGTGCCTATCGATGAGTTCAACGTCCGCCAAGTGTTTCGGACTTCCCGATGCGACTTTCCACTTCCTCACTTCTTCTAACGAAGCAAAAGGCACGCCATCAATGGCCGTGGCCGTAGACAACAGCTGGCTGAGGGTTGGGCTGTATACAGTAAAGTCCCAATTGTCATGCGCCTCGTAAACACTGTATGTGAGAGGTATGTCTTTTGGGCCTTTGCGGAGCTCCTGCCAACCGTCTTCTCGCAGTTTCGCGAGCGTTTCTTTTGATACCAAAAGATCTATATCATTTGCTTCTCGTATTCCAGCAATCGCTAGAGGACAGCTGCCGAATACGACATACGAACCTTCGGGCAAGTGTAGGGCCTTGACCTTGCCAATGATTTCTTCCTTTTTCATGATCTCGGTTTTTTTAAACGTACTCGGGGTTCGAACGTTTTTCAAGCTAGCATAACATAGATCTCCGGCGTCAGAGAAAAGCTCTATCTGCACACTATTTTTCTGTGCCGTCCTTGTTTTGCATACATTCTCGCCGCGCGTTATTATGAAAAGCATGAAGAAGCAGCTCGTTTTTCTCGCCGTTTCAGTATCGGTTGTTGGTGCTCTCGGTGCCATATATATATCCCGCGAGGCAGTGCAGCTACCTGTTGCAGAAAAGACGGTACAGCTTTCGGTTGGCTCATCAACCGTACGTGCTTTCATTGCCGAGACTCCCCAAGAAAAGAAAAAGGGGCTGTCTGGGCGCCCGGCACTGGGAGATACCGAGGGGATGTTTTTCCGCTTTGATTCGCCCGATTTGTACTCCTTCTGGATGAAAGACATGCTCATGCCGATCGACATTATATGGATCGATTCTGATTACAGTGTTGCAGATATTACGCCAGACGTACGCCCAGAGTCGTATCCGAATCTTTTTTATCCAAAGGTGCCGGTGCAGTACGTACTTGAGGTTCAGGCTGGCTGGGCAAACGCCCATGATGTAAAAATAGGCGATCGTGTGGGTAGTTACTGAGACCTCCGATGTCCAAGTGGATGTGCACCGATAAAACGACACTTAGATTTATTTCAGTAAAGCAGGGATCCACTCCTCATTTCCCGGAAACATTGCGTGAAAAGGAAGCTTATCTATTTCATACCACCGAATATCCTTTATACTCTCTTCCTTCGCCCCCGGGGTTCCGGTCCATTTGGTTGCGGTGAAAAGCTCCAGGTCGAGCTCGTCTGAAACTACACGAGTTCCTTTGTGTGTTAGCGACGACGGGTCTAGGTCGATTCCGATCTCTTCTTTGGTTTCCCTTACTACCGTATCCACCAGCTCCTCATCCTGCTCCACGAAGCCACTGAGACCGTTCCAGATCAGACCTTGGTCTCCGTAATCAAATTGTGCAAGCAACACTTTCCCGTCTCGTATAATGAAACAAAGTACCCCTTTTCTTTTCATGGCGTTAGATTAATGCTGTTTCTATACCTCTTTCCACACCAGCTCAATCGCGTTAAAATATTTTTTCGTAAATTCCGCAGAGCCTTCTGCTGAAAATGGCTTACATGTATAGCAATCTACGGTAAACAGGGGTGGGTTAGTGGGATAGCTATAAAAAGCAGCGCCTGAGCTTTTCCAATGAATCCATCCTCCATATCCCATATCGTGCGCGCTATATGCATACGGTCCAGAAAGCTTCTCCATTTTTGTATATATGGCAAGTTCATCAAGATATTTTTTGATCTCTTCGGGCGTAACGATTTTTTCCGTAGTGCCCTCGATAATGACTCGTTGACGTACTAAATCTGGTGCAAGATTTTTCCACATGTAGTTATATTACTTAAATGTCTATCATCGTCGCGTCAGAGGCATGGTGAACCACCTCAGAGGTAGTTGCACCGCTTGGACCAAGTTAAAATTGCTTTGACGCAGATGAGTATAGCAGATGGGAGGCGTTTTGCTATTTGAGCTATATGAAGCTGTGTATCACAGCAGTCTGCTTTTTGAAAAATGGTGGCTCCAGTCTGAGGCGGTGAATTCATTAAGGACAAAACAGATATCTATCCCAAAGTCGTTCTGAATATACACCCAACTATTTTTGCTCGCGCTATCGTTAATCGCCTCGGGGAAGAGCTTATTCCACTTACTATACCCGCCTTCTACTTGTAGATCAATTTGAATGAGAGGCGTGGAGCACTTTTCAAAAGAAACAATTTCGATCTTCGGTGTGCGCTTGGGTGAGTAGTCTATGCTCATCTTTCCAGATATCTCTTCCTTGGTTCCCGGTAAAATAAAGTCCCACGGAGCATCTTCGAGATGCTTGGGAAACGTATGATACAAACATTTCTGTTTTAGTTTTTCTCGTAGCTCCAAGATTTCAGGGTGAATTCCATTGAAAAAGGGGATGTTGAACCCTGTATGGTCGATGAGCCTTGGCGGATATGGAGCACTTCGTGCAATAAATTCTTTTAGCGTGACAGGTGAATAGGTGTGTGGGCTCGTTTTTGACATGCCGGTATTGTTTACAATATCGATAGCACATGATGTTCCGTCAGAAAAAGAAAATATCGCACGGGGTACCGCTGTGTCAGAAAATTCTATGGAGCTTTTTGGGAAATAGCTTGTGTCTGAGAGCCGAAAATTGATGCTTTGATCACCTATGTTTCCTAGCGGCGATAGATACGCCAGAAAATCTCCAGCAAAGATGCTATCTGTATTCGGGAGACGATAGGTAACATTCTCTAGAATTGGTTTATCGTTTTCCATGATCAGCTGGTTTGGACAATATATCTTACGCCCGACGTGTGCCCGAAAATATAACTGCAAAGCCGGGGTCTAACTTCGTGTCATCTTGGTGGCCACAAGAAGTTACTTCATTGATCGCAAGACCCGCTTCCTCGAGGGAATCCCTCAATTCCTTTAGAGTGTGCAGGTACATTTCATGATTATCAATTCTTTTGCGTATATTTCCCCG
>CAYJBK010000059.1:0-6956 GCA_964368365.1 uncultured Candidatus Saccharibacteria bacterium | reverse complement strand
TTCACAGGAAATTCATACTCCGGTTGGGAATAATTGATTGTGTCGGTGGTCTGATAGTGAGCCATAGTCAATAAAAAAAGCCCCGCCATTTGTTATCGGCTAAGGGCGTTTCTTTGGTATTAATATTTTTTTTTATGCGGGAACGAGTTCTTTTTTCATTTCCGCTTCTTTTATTTTTCTCAATCGGGTTTCTTCGTTCCACCCCTCGCTTGATTGCCTTGAGAGACTAACGGAGATACTCTTCAAGCTCTTTTGAACGTATTGCCATATGCTTCTAGTGTATACCTGAAGAGAGTGCAAGAAAAATAGACCTCAACAACTTGCGGCAAGGGCCCTCCGAACGGTACTATGTGCCTTATGGAAACCAACTATAAATACGACTATCTCATTTTAGGAACCGGCAACTCAGCCCTTACCCTTGGGGCACTCCTCGCAAAGGCGGGTAAGAAGGTCTGTATGCTCGAGGCACACGACATCCCTGGCGGATACGCACAGTCCTTCAAGTGGGGCGACTTTTACTTTTGCGGACAGGTTCACTATCTCTGGGGCTGCGGGCCAGGCGGAAAGATCTATGAATTTCTGAAAAAGATCGGACTCGAAAAAGAACTCACCTTCCAACTCCATAATCCGGATGGATACGACCGCATGGCAATGCCAGATGGCAAGATCGTTGGTATTCCCTACGGATTTGATCACCTGATCGAAAATATCGACAAAGCGTATCCTGGCCAGCGCGACACTGTTTACAAATTTACAGAAATTCTGAAAACACTTCGCGAAGAGATGCGCCACTTCCCCGAGCGTAAACTTCGCTGGTGGGAATACCCTCTCAAGGTATGGCAATTTTTGAATCTTCTCAAATACAGAAACAAGACGCTTCAAGACGTATTTACTGAGTGCAATCTTTCAAAGGAAGTGCAGGCCGTACTGGCTGCAAATGCTGCAGACTTCATGCTTCCCCCAGAGAAACTCGCTATATTCGCGTATGTTGGGCTCTTCTGCGGATACGGAACCGGTGCCTATTACGCTACCAAACACTACAAGAACTATTTTGAAACGATCGCACAGTCTATCACCGCAGAGCGTGGATGCCACATCTTCTATGAAACTGAGGTCATAAAAATAAATACCGAGGGAAACAGGGTCACAAGCGTTGAAACAAAAGATGGACGCACGTTCACTGCACGGACCATTATCTGCAACATCGATCCCCAGCGAGCATCCTACATGATCGGCCGGGAAAAATTCACACCAAAATACCTCAAAAAACTCACGTACAACTACTCGGTCTCATCGATCATGATCTATCTGGGCCTTAAGGATATTGACCTCAAGAAGTACGGGCTCGGAAACTCGAACATCTGGCACATGGAACAGTGGGACATGAACCAGATCTGGAAGGACCAGGCCCGACATGATTTCTCAAAGCCATTCCTTTTCATCTCGCTTCCTACGCAGCACAGCAAAGCTCCTGGAGTCGCTCCGCAAGGAATGGAGATCATGGAGGTTGGAACATATTGTGAGTACGACTACTTCAAACAGCTCAAAGACAAAGACTATGCGGAGTACGAAGCAGCAAAGATGGCGCTCGCGGATCGACTCCTCGACATCGTGGAAGAAAAATATGTACCTGGTCTCAGAAACCATATCGTTACTAAAGTCGTCGGAAGCCCGACCTCGAACGAGGACTGGGTATGGGCACCAAAAGGAACCTCGTACGGCGAACCAGTTACCCCATGGCAGATCGGTCTTTATCGACTCAAACAAGAATCTCCATTCGAAAACTTCTACTGGTGTAATGCAACAGCAGGGTATGCGGGAATTTACGGAACAACAGGCAACGGTGTCGAGCTCTATATGAAACTGACTGGCGATCAATTCTTCGATATTTCAAAGGGGCCTAGCGACGAGGAGGCTGCTCTTTGGGCCCGGAAGGAAGCACTTTCCCAAAGTCATTCGCAATAAAAGCAGCTGCTCGTTTCCCTGACTGCGCAGCTCCTTCAGTCCAAGGCGAATTAAGATAGTCCCCGGCGAGATATATCCCCCCTTCTCCCTGACCAGTACCCATAAACTCGTTTACCGCTGATATAAGTAGCTCGTCGAATTTCGGCATAGCCAGAGGCCACCGCGCAATGGCATTAAAGGAAATTTCTGAGCGGCGCTCACCAAATTCAGGACACACTGCTGGTAACTCCTTTAAAACCCGGTCTATGATCGCTTGATCAGTCTCGCCCAAAATCGCCTCAGCTGCATCAGCGTGAAGATACACATTGAAGAGCGTCTCGCCGTCCGCCGTGAGACCCTGTCCCTTCCGACCTTCAAAAATACATGAGCTTATAAAGCTATGCTTTACGAATGGCACATAGATGCAATGGGTCATGTCACGAAAGAAGTCTACGGGAACTCGAAATGAGATGGTCACGGTGCTTGCATACCGCACCGAAGCCAGAAGTTTTCTCTGAGATTCGGTCGGCTCGAGCAGCATCGGAAGAAGAGCCGGGGCCGGAGCTGCGAGAACCACCGCATCAAAAACCTCCTTTCGACCAGAAACTTTTACTGTCACATGGGCAACTTCGCTTTTAATTGAACTGACCTCAACACCGCGTTCCACATACAGCCGTGCGGCCAGTGCATTCGGAATCGCTTGAACGCCTCCCTCTGGATACCGAGAACTGAAATCTTTATTTCCCAGCATCATCTTCAAGAGCACCAAAAGTGCGCGAGCGCTGAAATCATTCGAGCGGTGAAAATGGAGCGCTCCCATAAAAGGATCTGCGATGTAATCGAGAACCTCCTCGCTGACTTCGCTTTTTAGAAATTGTGCCGCGTCTCGCCGTTCAGTACTACCCAGAGTTGAGAGGTCAAAAAAGTTTCCATGGATCGGCCGGAGCTTTAATTTTATGATCCAGAAAAGAAGGCGGAGGCGTGCGCGAATGGAAATGACGGATAGCCGAAAAAGATCGAGGGGACCGGACAATCTAAAGGGGTGGGCGCTGTCCCCGCGGAGAACACGATGAGAACTCCCTTCCTGCATTGCGGTCCAAGGAACTCCCAACTCATCTGAATACGCCTTCAGCTGGTAGTAGTTCTCACTGAGAAACGTTGCTCCCGGATTGAACTCAAGTCCGTCGGTAACCCGAGTCGACATACGGCCACCAAGCACTGTTTCTTTTTCATATACCACGACGTCAAATCCCGCCCTCTGGAGCTCATATCCGGCAGTGAGGCCAGCAATACCGGCACCCACCACAGCAACTCGTTTCTTAGTTTCCATGACGCTTGATGATCTCCTCGGCAACCCGCTTTGCACACCGCGCAGTTCCTTCGGTCCAGGGCGAGTTGAGATAGTCCCCCGCTATGAAGATGTTATTCTGCCCCTGACCATCTTCGAGAAACGCACGAACAAACCTAGAATACTCGCCCGTAAACTTTGGCATCGCGTCTTTCCAGCGCTCTACATCGTGCGGCACAACTTCTCCAGTTCGGGCACGCGCTTCAGGACAAACTTTGAGCAGCTCGCTTTTTACGAGCGAAAATAGTTCGGCATCCCCCAGCGTTGAATATTTCTGCGCCGCCTCTTCATGGAGATACACATTAAGCACTGAGCGACCATCAAGCTGGGCCGCCGGATCTTTCCGAATAGTATTGTCGTACCCTGAAAGTACTTGGTTCTCAACGTATGGCACATACGTAAGATGCGCATTGTCAGTGAAGAGATCGTGAGGAATAAGATACGAGAGAGTTACCGTCGGCGCATAGCGAAGAGCACGAAACATATCCCGAAGGGTTCCTGGAGCATTCTTCAAGATCTTCTGAGCGACCGTTCCCGTGGTAGCAAGAACGACCGCATCATAGAGTTCGGTACCGGTTCCATGCACGACTTCCACCCGTTGTCCGCGGGAAGAGATGCTCACCACATCCACCATGTATCGCACTCCCACATGCGCCGCAAGTGCGCGGGGGATCATCCCCATACCTCCCGGCGTGTAGGCAACGCGGAACCCTCGTGAGGTATCCATCATCGCCTGAAGCAGGGAGAAAAGCGCAGAGGTGCCGATCTCATCTGCACGATGAAACTGCATGATCGAGGTAAAAGGATCTCCGATATAATCTAACACTTCTGTATGTACATGCGTTCGGAGATACTCTGCTGCAGACTTTGTATCAAGATCACATGGGTTAGAAGAAAGATCAAAAAAGTCTAATTTGCCAGAGAAAAACTTAACTCGAAAAAGAAAGAGTAGAAAAGCTATTCGAGCCCGGAACGAAAGAAGCTTGAACCGAAGCACCTCTTTGGGACCGACAATATCAACATAGTAAGGAATACTGTCACGAACGATACGATGCCGTCCTCCCGGTTCTGAAACCTGCCACCGCACCCCAAGCTCCTCAGCATAGAGAGACAGCTGTGAGTACCATCCATTTATCAGAAAATCTGCACCCATATCGAATGGAAGCCCTCCTGAATCGCGCGTGGACATGCGCCCACCCGGATACGAATTCCTTTCAAAGACTACGACCTCGAAACCTGCCTTTTTCAGCTCATACGCAGCAGAAAGCCCCGCAATACCGGCTCCCACGACCGCGATTCGTTTACTTTGAGGCATGTTTGTAGTCTAATGGAACCAATGGAAACAGTCTATGATCTGGTTATTGTTGGCGCCGGTCCTGCGGGACTCGAGGCAGCACTCCAAGCTCAGAACGCCGGTCTTTCCTACATACTCTTTGATCAGGAGACGGCCGGATCGCTCATCGAAAATACGATGGCGAATAAAAAGTTCCTCCACGTGTACGGCAGGAACACAGCAACGCTCAAGGGCGTTCTTCCCTTTCCCGATCGCCTGAAGGGCGGCGAACTCGTAACTCTTTGGAAAGAAGCGGCTAAAAGCCTTTCGTTCAAGCCTCATGCAAAAATACATACAGTAAAAAAATCTGGCGACACATTTACGGTTGAGGCGGACGCCGAAACCTATGCGGCGAAGCATGTACTATTAACGAGCGGGACCTTTGAAAAACATCGAACACTGGACGTCCCCGGGGAAATAAATAACCCAAAGGTACTCTATACTTTGGACTATTATGAAGAGTATGCTGGCAAGAATGTTGTCGTGGTGGGTGGCGGAAACAGCGCCCTTGAAACAGCGATCCATCTTGCTGACCATAATGCCGTTACTCTTGTAATCCGGAAACCTGCCTTTGCCGAAAGTGCAGCACAAAATAATCTTGATGCGGTCACTAAACTCACCGAAGAGAAAAGGCTCATGACCCACTTTGAGTCAACCGTTGAGAAAATTTCCGAGATGGACGTATCTCTACAAACCCCAAGCGGAGGGGTTGCCATACCGTATGATCTTCTATTCATCCACGCAGGATTTGTTCAGCCATCAGAATTTCTTGTGTCCCTCGGCATCGAAGTTCGAGATGGAAAGGCTGTCTTCAATGATTCGTCATTTGAGACCCGGGTCCCGGGGCTCTTTATAGCAGGCGCGTTGACCGGAGCGGACTCTGTTATTGAGTCTGCAAATCAAGCATATGAAATTGTGCGCTCGCTCGCTTAAAACAGGCGAGGAAAAGAAATATTTTGAAACTCCACGGGAACCGAGGATTTTAGAACAAACAAAACTACTACGAGGAGTCCCACGAGTATCAGGATTAAAACAGGTTTACTTTTGATCATAGAGAAAGTGTACTTCCCCACACAATATCGGCAACATCATGCCGAACCGCATTAATCGCCGCGGAGTCTCGGGGTCTCTGTGGAAAGGTGCGGTTTGAAAGAAGTACAAACGCACGCCCCCTGTCTGGATCGCAACACATAACTGTCCCCGTGAATCCAGTCTTACCAAACGTGCGTCGACCAGAAGTAGCACCCGTATACGACGCATCACGAGCGTCCCATCCCAGTCGCATCTTCTCTGGGCCATGAAGAATCGTTTCGAGGAAGCTGAGGATGTCGGGGGCAGTTGAGAACAGTCCTGCCTGGCCCGGATGCATTCCGCCCTTTATGCGAAGCACGTATGCACTCTCGTCATGGACCTGACCCCAGACAAGTCCCCTCCCCTCCACAATCTCTGTCGGCACAATCTTCTCAATCGGAAAAATCTCTGGTGTAAGCGTTGAGGACTGCATGCGAAGTGGCGCAAAAAAATATTCATCAGCAAGCGCATCAAGCGACGAACCCATGATTCGCTCGATAGCGAGACCCAAAAGAAAAGGAGCGGTGTTTGATGACTGAACACTCGTTCCGGGCATCTCTTTCAACTCTCGCGTGAAAATATAATTCAGCAACTCCTCGGAGGTTCTATCACGAAAAGATGAGAGTCGCTCAGTGTCATAGGCTAGAGTATAGTCAAGCAGATGATGTATCTCAACCATATCCCTATAGGAGTTTCTGAACTCAGGAACATACTGTATCAATCTATCTGAAAGTGACATATTCCCTTGGTCAATAAGTATCGCCGCAAGACTCGCGGTCGGCAATACTTTTGTAAGCGAGGCACAATCGTAAATTGATTCTTCGGTAACACGGGGAGAATCACTCTCGTATGTAAAAGCACCGAAGGGAAACAGGCGGCGTACACCACGACTATCAAGAATTCCAATAACACACCCCGGAAATACCCGTTCCCTAATTGCCTGCATAACTCTCTCGTAGAGCTTTTGGTCCATAGAAACAGCCTATCATCCCTCCCATAAATCAGAAACACCCTTCCTCGGAGGCCGAGAAAGGGTGTTCATCCATATCGTTTACGCAGCACGTATCCCACACGGGAACCGCCGCAGAAAACAAGTTCGTCTCTCCCGTTAAACCTCACGGCAGGAATGAACCCTTTGCGGGGAGAATACGCGGGACCGCCCCCTTCTGTAAGGAGATACACTCCACGGAAGAGCTCTTTCTTCCGAAGGTGCCACCAAAGCTTGGATGCCAGAGCAACTTCGGCGAGACGAGGAAGTTC
>CAYJBK010000058.1:0-6969 GCA_964368365.1 uncultured Candidatus Saccharibacteria bacterium | reverse complement strand
GCCGTCTTCTCATACACGGGTGCTCCAGCGCCTTGCGACAGCGGCTGATAGCGCTGCGACCAGATCATGTCCACCGTAACCACCTCGCCGTAGCGCGGATCCAGGGGATACCAGGTCTTCCAGACGCCGGAATAGTAGGGCTTGGCCTTTTGCTCGCCTTCTGTCAGCCGCCGCGCGAGCGCCTCGTCGCCGGAGATATCCTTGTTCAATAACTTGATCCAGTAGTCCTTGGGCCTGATGTTGCGCAGCTCGTAGATCCAGGGCAGGGTCGATCCTTCGTATGCGCTTACCCAGACGAGATTGAGTAATTGGGAGCAGTAGATTACAGTACCCGCTTCTGGGTGCTTTCTTGGGTGCGATGGTGTATAATTGCACGATATATATGGGATCAGTTGCGTCTTAGCTTTAAAAAATTATTCCAAAAAAATGCCAAACGAACGAAGCCCTCATGAGACAGGGATTCCGAAACCGGGAGACCAGAGAGTTGAAGATATTGAGCAGGCATGGGTAGGTGCGCATGCCGAGAAGGCTGTACGCGACCTTGCGCGGGAAGAAGGCGTGAGTGAAGAAGAAAAAGCCATCCTTGATCGTCTTGCAGAAAGACGTGGCGAAAAAGCGATGCAAGAATATGCAGCCGAGAAAGAAAAAAATCCGATTGAAATATTGCTTTCACGCGTGGATAGAATTGCCTCAGAGATGAGAAAGGAAGGACTAGAACAGGATGCTGAAATAGTAGAGAAAATACGAAATAGATTCAATGAATATGTCCGTAGCCTATCGAAAAGCGAGGAAGCGTTGGAAAAAAAGCTGAACAGAAAAGTTTCGCTCAGCGAGTTGCAAGAGGTTCGACTGTCTGATTTTGAGGTTGGTATTGGAATTCCTGTAATGAACCGTATTGGCGAGAGCGGTGGGCGTTTGTATCAAAAAAATGGCAAGGCTCTTACTGGGTTTGGCGATGTTAGTGGTCTACAAGCATATACCGAGCGAGTAAAGGCTTCGGGAAAACCGGCAATTTTAGAAGGTATTAACTTCACTCTCTCAAAGCAGGGAGAAACAGAATTCTACCGAGCGCTAGGCGTTCTTGGGGAAGGCGAAGAAGTAATTGATATTCCGACAATTTATCAAAAAGCTGAAAAAGAAGAGAACGTACGGCGTGGCAAGGATGTCGATACTACTGTCGATACAACAAACTACAGAGTCACCTTTCCAACAAACATAGAGGGCGTGCGGCTAGACATTATGAAGAGACAAATGGGAACAGAAGGAAGAGAGGAAAGGACAGGCCTAGAATTCGATGAAAAGTTTATTGAGACTATCCTTGCAAAAGAGTAAAACCTCGGTAACCCCTTAATCAACCATTAAAATATAATCTGCTTTCTCGGCCGGCTTATGTGTCGCGATATATCTTTTGAGTGCAACGATAATGTGTTTTATATATGAATCCGGGTGCGTTTCCGGAAAATAATCTGCTCCCCATTTTTCTTTTTCCCGTGCTATCCGTCGGCGATCTATTTCATCGAGGTTACCTTCAAGATATATTCTTTTGTCCCACAGGTGATTGAGTAATTCGGGATGAAAGAGAAACACACCTTCTATAACTAAGATTTTCTTCGTGAGATCGAAAGTTTTAGTAATATCTAGTTCACCACTCTTCGGATTAAAAGTTTTTGCGGTAAATGACCCTTTTCCTTCCTTGAATGCCTGAATAAGTTTTTCTAGGTCACTATTTTTGCCGGATTCAAGCTCCCAAAATTTTGATTTATCTTCTGCGTTCACTAAAGCTTTTTTTGTTTCCTCGCGAGAGACGACGAAGTCGTCTCTACTAACTTCAAGAATATCAGGGTTGAGCTCGATCAGATTTTTTAGGAGAGTGGACTTACCAACACCGGTATATCCATCGACAGCAACAACAAGCTTAGGATTTTCCTTTGCCCACCCAATTATTTTCTCATCTGCCTTGCGAGCGATATTTTTGGCTAACTCTTTAGGGGTCATAACTTTTTATTTTCTCAAAACCCAAATCATAAAATCTGGATATTTCATAAGCTGGTCGTAATGCTTCTGATGTTTTTCTTTCATCCCTTCAGTTGGAAGTGGCTCAACCATCTTCTCGATAATGAGTCCGGAATTAGCAATATCGTTCACGATCTTTGAAATAGGGCGATGGAAGAAATACACCTCGTTACCAGCAATGTGGGCTTTCATTTTCTTAACGCCACCTTCTGCGGCGACAAGATAATCTCCGTAGAGTTCATATGTTCCAGTTGCTGGCATCAGAATTCTACCCAGAAGCTCCTTCTTGATTTTGGAATCGTCATATCTTTTCTCAAGTGCGCTTTCGATAGGATGTCCGTCTGAGAAAATAAACTTACCGCTTGGCTTTAGGACACGGCGAACTTCGCCCAGCACCTTTGTCCAACTACTCAAATAATGAAGTACTAGACTTGAATACACCAAATCAAAAGACTCGTCAGGAAAATCGAGCTTTTCAATGTCCATAACATGAAACTCGAGATCGGCATACTTTTGCTTTGCTATGTCAATAAGGCCTTTCGCAATATCAACACCGACAACACGAGTGGCTCCGTTGTCTTTCAACCACCGAGAATCAGCACCATTTCCACAACCAAGACTTACAACCGAGAGACCTGTGAGATTTGGCAACTCGGCTCTAATGGCGGGCTTTTCGTAGTATGTATGAAATGGCGATTGTGTTGGGTCAGAGACGTGAGCATCGTACCCACTGGCACCAGAATCGTAACCCGCAACTGTTCGAGCATCGGTAGACATTTACTCATTCTAGCATTTTCCGCCTTCTATTTAAATCTTCAAAAATATTCATTGAAAAGGGTGGGAAGTTTGTTATTTTTGAAAGTCCTTTTCCATTATACTCCTTCTAAAATTGCAATCGACAGAGGAGTGGAAAAGTGATAAAATAGGTAAAAATTTCAAACTCCCTTGAACTACAGAAACATTGTAAAACAGATCGCAGATTTACCTTGGTCAACCGTCTCACCCGAAGACGTTATTTTGCTTTCGCGAGCTACAGCGATTGAGTTTGCAGAAAGCCTCCGACTTGCCCTCGATTTGCATCCAAGCGATCCTCGGCTCCAAGAGATGGCAAGCGGTGAGTTAAAAGCCGATAATCTTATATTTGAAAATTATTCCAAACGCGGGGATCATTGGGAATTCCTCGATCATTATATCCGAGAAAAGAAAATAGAAACAAAAAATGAGAGGCTTTCGGATGCAGTGGAAGAATATACAAGTGCCGTTCGGGCGATGAATCCCGAGGAACGGGCAATGACCGTTTTTTCTCGCGAAGAAGAATTGACGAGTATTTTCAGAAAAATAGTTGATGCACATGACTGGGATTCACTCGGACTAGGTTTTTACAAATACTATCTAGAGTCGCACATTGAATTTGATTCTGGTGACAAGGGACACCACCACCTCACGCAGCATTTTCCGCTCCACGAGGATGTGCTTCTTCGTTTCTACCAGATCCGCCTCAAATTGTACTCATGTCTTTTTGATAAATCAGAAGCAAACTTTTACGAAAGTAATGATTTCAAAAATAGCCAATTCAAGCCTCTTAATCCGGCTTTTTATCCACCTGAGTACCAAGAATACATAAAAGCAGAAACAGAGCTTATAAAAGAACAGATTGCTGGAAAGGTTGTTTTAGAGGCGGGAGTAGGTATCGGCAGACTTATTTCTGATCTTGCTCCTATTGCTAAGGAGTTTGTTGGTGTAGACAACGCCGACCTTATGCTCCAGGAATCTTATAAACGAGCAGAGGGGTTTTCAAACGTCCGTCTTGTAAAATCTGATCTCGAAAATCTTTCTCAAAATTTCCCAGCAAAATACTTTGATATAAGTCTCTGTGTTTGGAATACAATCGGGAATGTGAGAGATGAGGTTACCGTCCTTTCCGAAATAGCCAAAGTCACGAAAGAAAAAATCGTCGTTACTCTCCACCTCAAGGGAGCAATAGAAAAGAGAAAGAATTGGTATAAAACCGTTGGGCTTCCGATGGACAAGGTGGATGAGGAGAATGAGATTTTTTATAACACCAAATCAGGTCTCCGATCGAAAGCGTATAGTTTGCAGGAGATAACTGAGATTGCACAGAAAGCAGGGTTGTCGGTTTCAGATCACAAAATTTTTTCCGGCGTGGTACTTTATGTCGAACTCAAATGATCCATATTAAATACAAACTCGACAGATCAGGACTTCATGGAATAGGATTATTTGCCGATGAAAACCTTGCCAAAAGTCAGCTTGTCTACACGGCAAGTCCTATTCTCGATCTAAATATTACCCAAGCACAGTTTGACTCTCTGTTAGAAAGAGAAAAAGAAGAGGTGCGCTGGTGGGGTTTCAAGATGGAGGATAAAGATATCTGGCACGTTGATTTTGATGTCTCAAAGTTTATAAATCACTCATACGAGGGGAATGTTACTCAAGACAAGGATTACGAGGATGCTTATTTAATAACTACTCGTGACATAAAAGCTGGCGAAGAGCTTACTCAAAATTATCTCGAGTTTGAATCAAGTGACGATTTGGAAAAGAGAGGCATTAAATATGAAAGTCGTTAAGCCAGATGAAATTGCGGGGAACATTCCAGAACCACACATTGTTGAGGAGGATGTTTTGGACGGCAATGTTACCCTCCAAGAGCTCATTATTCTTAGTAAATTGGTCACAAGGTATCAACCAAAGACGATTTTTGAGATTGGTACATTTGACGGAAGGACCACGATAAACCTTGCGAATGTAGCGCCCGACGATGCAAAAGTTTTTACGCTCGATTTGCCGCGAACAGAGCTTGGCAAAACAAAGTATCCAACATACGAGCGAGAGGGTTTTAATTGGAAAGATGCGACTTATATTGATAAAGAGGAGATCGGTCACCGTTATAAAGGAAAGCCAACAGAGAAAAAGATCACGCAGCTCTTGGGAGATTCAGCTACTTTTGATTTTTCACCCTATTACAACAAGATGGACTTTGTTTTCGTTGATGGTTCACATGCCTACGAGTATACAAAAAACGATACCGAGATTGCTTTTAAATTACTACGAAATGGTTCGGGAATAATCGTCTGGCACGATTATGGAGTTTGGCCCGATGTCACAAGATTTTTTGATGAACTGGGAATAAAGATACCAAGTCTTAACCAGATCAAAGGTACCACCTTGGTTATCCTTAAAAAATGAAAATATGAAAGGCAAAATTCTTATCACAGATTCACTTTTTATTTTCCCAGAACATGAAAAGCTCCTGCGTGATGCGGGTTACGAAATAGAAAGATTAGATAAGCCAGAAGCAACAGAGGAAGAGCTCGTTGAGCATATACCCGGAAAGGTTGGATATATCCTCGGAGGAATCGAGAAGGTCACGGACAAGGTTATAGATTCTGCTGATAGTCTCAAGGCAATAGTTTTTACTGGATCAGATGCTCTCAGTTTTATCCCTGCGTATGATAAGGCCGCTAAGCGTGGTATCTCCATTGCCACGACACCTGGGGCTAACAGTTATGCGGTGGCCGAATATACAGTTGCTCTCATGCTGGCAATGACTCGAAATCTGTTTGAACTTGGCCGAACAGGAGAAAAGAAATTTGAGACAACTCGTTCACTTAATGAACTTACCGTAGGTATTGTTGGAATGGGCCATATTGGTATTCGTGTTGCCAGAATGCTTAGTGGTCTCGGTGTCAAAAAGTTGCTTTACACAAATAGAACTCGAAAAAAAGAAGTGGAGGAGAAAATGGGGTTAGAATTTGTAACCCTCGACGAGCTTCTTTCGGAAAGTGACATTGTGTCTCTTCATGTATCAAAAACAGTGGGAGATGGATTTATTGGTAAAGAGCAGCTGGCAAAAATGAAAAACGGGGCACTGCTGGTGAACTGCGGATTTATGGGCGGCGTAGATAGAAAAGCCTTGCTTCCCGAGCTTGCTGCGGGACGACTACGCGCCGCCGAAGATGGCCCCGCCGATCCAGTATTTAGTAATCTGCCCCTGTCTGTATGGTATTGCTCAAATGCCCACACCGCATATAACACCGTGGAAGCTAATAAGACTGCAAGCGATATGGCCGTACAAAAACTTCTCAGTATTTTTGATAGGGCTTGATCAACCACTTTACGATCTCTGTCGCAGGGTTTTTCATTTTCGTGTGGGAGTGGTTCTTTTGAGATCTTTAGATTAGGCCTCTAATTAGCCATTTTGTGTTAATAGTCAAAAATACGTTGATATATAAGGGTTTTGTGCTCAAGAAGCACCACCGGCGAGAGCTTGACAAAACAGTACTTTATGGTATATAATTAAAGAGTAAAAGTAGAAAGTTCTTTGAGTAAAATAGTACGAGGAATTTGGAAAAGTGATGAGAAATTTTCTCACTACCTTTCCAAATTCCTCCACACCGGAGGTTGGTAGGATTCCCTGGAGGATTCCAATGAACGAGTGCTGCAAGCAGGAACGCAAGAGCACGGTTACCGACATGCTCGTTTTCGTACTGATCTGGGGTTTCGTGGGCGCTAAGCTTTGGCAGGTTCGCCCCAAGGAGTTCCGACACCCGGTTGTCACGATCTCGCACGAGACCTCGGATGGTCGCGTGGTTATCGACAAGCAGGTTTACGACAACGGCGAGGTGGTCGAATGAAGCAGATCGGGCGCCCAGCGCCCGGCAATCGTGGCAGTAAGGTCTCAAAGATCAGACTGCCATTAGCTCGTGAGATGTGTATCTCACCTGATGAGTCGGAAACGACGAAAGCTTAACGTTCTTTAATACAAGCGGAGTCTCGAATTGAGTTTTGAATAAATGCGTCAGTTATTTTTTGTTAGGCATTTGATTTAAGATTCAGTTCGGGACTTCGGTTCCGAGATCGCCCGAGAAAGTGTTTGAACCAAGAATACAGCAAATCAAGTTTCGTAGCTCATGAATCTTGCGATTTGCTTCA
>CAYJBK010000057.1:0-6989 GCA_964368365.1 uncultured Candidatus Saccharibacteria bacterium | reverse complement strand
TACCACTTCAGTTTGGTGCTCGAAAAAGGTTCGCGCAAAGTGTAGTATTAGATCACAAACAAGAAGACCGCCAAAGGGCGGTTTTTTGTTGACCCCGATTTCCGGTACACCGACGTGTATCGGAAAAGGATTTGAACGGCCGCAGCGATGTTTTTGCACCAGCAAAAACCGCGAGGTGTGGGGAGACAATTTCCGAGCGACGGCGAGGAAATATGTGTACCTCAAATCCGGTCGGGGTCATAAATCTGAACAGCCGAATCGAGCCACGACTATCCACAGCCATTCACAAGCATTCCCCGTCTACTGATGTATAATTTGGAGAATGTACAAGAAGGGCGGTAACCCGCATAAGGGATTTCACTACAGACACACGCTGGCCAATCATATATTTCTCTTCATATTTGCTGCGCTTACAGCCATGGCACTTTCGGCCGCAACCGAACGTCACTTCGCCGATGCCACGGGTTCCTGTGTTGCAGCTCCCGCGGGCCTAGTGAGCTGGTGGTCCGGAGCCAGGACACTTACAGACGCCACAGGAAGTAATACAGCACAATATTTCAGTCGTACGGCATCGGGCTTTGTAAGTGGTAGATTCGCTACCAGTACCGTAGGCGACGGCTTCAATTTTTACGGATCGATCTTTGGCGTAGATGTTCCCAACAACACGAATTTACGGATGGGGACAGGCTCTACGACGGTTGAAGCCTGGATTAGGTTTAGTGCCTCGGTGCCTACCGGAGAAGTAAGGTTTGTTTTTGATAATCAAGGCAACCCCCTTGCTAATATTCGTCTTTATATTAATGAAAACGAGAAACCCGAATTTACTTTTCGAGACACTGACGGAGACGTGTCGACTGCAACTGGCCCTACCGCCCTTAATGATGGCATCTGGCACCATGTTGCGGGTGTACGCGGTGGGGGTGTTGCAAACCTCTATGTTGACGGAGTACTCGCGGCCTCCTCGATAAACAGTGCGGCGAACGGTTCGATTACTTCTACGTGTAATTGGGCTCGTATTGGTGCTTCGAATTCGGTAACAAATCCCAACTCAGCAGAATTCCATTGTGGCCCAGACAACTCTGCCATTGATCGTTCCCAATTCGTAAACGCAGGTTTTTTTAAAGGCCAGATCGACGAAGTCAGCGTATACAACACCGCGCTCACCCTTTCAGATGTTCAGTCGGTTTACAATGCAGGAAACAAGGGAAAGTGTGGCAAGACTCTTGGTATCAGCACCATGGAGCTGAACCCAATCGCGCAGTCCTCTGCCACCTCATATTCTATTGACGGAATGGGTGGTACGGGACCGTACACATTTTCTCTTGCTTCAGGGTCACTTCCCACAGGGCTTTCACTCAGCTCTGCGGGTGTCATAAGCGGCACACCCACCGCCACAGGCACCTCGGCGTTTACTGTTCAGGTAACAGACAATGTTTCTGCAACCGCGCAACGGTCTTTCGTGCAAAATGTTGTGCCATATTCGGCGAGTGTCACAAGTGGACTTGTCGGCTGGTGGGAATTCGAAGCACCAAGTCTCTTGCCCGATTCTGCCATGGGAAACACCGGGATTCGTCGCAACAGTCTCAACTTTACCAGTTCGGGAAAAGTGGGGCAGGCTCTCGATGTGAATCCAACCGGTAACGACGACTTCGCGGCGATTGAACGAAATACCACTCTTGAACCTGGGCGCGGCTCGTTCACAGTCGCTGCATGGATAAAATCAAATAACTCATCTAGTAATACGCAGGTTGTTGCACAACTCTATGAATGCGGGGGGGAGTGTCCCACTGGAGCAAATGGAGCGTATACCTTGTACCTAGCAAGCGGCAAGGTCAATGCGTTCCTTCGAGACACTGGAGGAACGTCCCAAACGCTTACCGGAACAACGACGGTGACTGGTGGAAGCACTTTCCGTCACGTTGCTTTGGTGCGCGATACAGCGAATGGTCTCCTAAAGGTGTACGTAAACGGAAATCTCGATAACTCCGCGACCCTCACCGTAACTGGTCCTATCGAAAACGATGACGCCGAGGACGATGTGACAACTTTTGGTGGAGCTACTTTTGGCGGGAGTAATAATCAAACAACCGCTGATGGGAGCGCTGCATTCGTTGGCACGCTCGACGAGGTCTACTACTACAGCCGCGCCCTTCAAGCGTGTGAGATCCTTCTTGTTTCCGGACTTTCCACGACACCGTGCCCCGTGACCACGAGCAGTACCATTGGTGGTAACTCATTTGACCCCCTTTCTTTGACAAACTCATGCGTCGTTGACGTTAGGGGTCTTGTTGCGCGGTTTAGTGGTGACGGCGAAGCGTCAGATTACATTAATCGAGCGGGCATTCCGAAACAGGACGACAGGATCTTCGATCCTATTTTTGGTTTCAACCGCCCTTCGCCCATAACTCCTCTCAATCGGAGTCTTATTCGAAGCGTGCAATCCGCATGTGCACAGGGAAAATGTAGCGGCGTCTCCACGCGCCTCAGAGATTCCCAAAGAGCTCAAACAGGAACCGCTCCAGCATCTGCTTCTGCACCAACGCTCATAACGACCCTTCATGAGGGGGCAAAACAGGGCACGGGGAGTGTTGGGAGCGCTATTGCGCTTGATGGATTAGACGATTATGCAACCTCGCCCAAGAGCACCGATTGGGATTTTCAGAAAAATAATTTCACTATTCAACTGTGGGCCAACTTTACTAAAGTAACTCCTGGATCTGCGGACCAGATGCCGAACGTGCTTCTTCCTACCTCGCCGTCGGTCACCCCCTTCAACTGGTCATTCTTCCTCGCAGACGATGGGCTACAGCTTTTTGCAAATGAGAGTTCCGCAAAGCCGCGCCATTTTATCGGCAAGATTCCCTTCTCTCCCATCTTGGGCACGTGGTATCACCTCGCGGTCACCCGATCGGGATCACTTTTCGTTTTCTACATTAATGGCACTCCCATAGGTTCTGTCGTGGCAGATGTTGCTATTCCGTCCACACCCGTCCAACTTTTTATAGGCAGATCTGCTGCGGGTGGTTATTTTTCTGGTGCGCTTGATCAAATTGAAATACATCATCGAGCTCTTACTGCCGAAGAAATTGCGCGAGGAAGCAACGCACTTGCAAATGGGGTGTGTAGGAGCCAGGCAGCGCTCACGAGTAGTGTGCTTCCTGCTTCGCCCGCAGGTGTTCAGTTCTCTGACCCTATTGGAGTTTCTGGTGGACTTGCTCCGTATCGCTTCCTGTCACTCGGTGGTCTTCCTTCAGGGACAACACTTACCCAGAACGGTGTCCTTACCGGCGCCATTCCGACGGAGGGCACGTATCGTTTCCAGATCCAGATTATTGATGCAGGTGGTTCTATGAGTGAAGTGCTCTGGCTAGAGAAAACAGTTGTGCGACAAGACGCATGTATTGCCCCCCAGTCCGATCTCACCGCGCTCTGGAAGGGAGAAGGGAACGGAGACGATTTCGCGAATAAAAACAAAGCGACCGTTGCTGGCGTTGCTTTTGCTGATGCTAAGGTGGGACAAGGGTTCGCTTTCAACGGGGTAACTGGTCCTGTAACCATTCCTGATACTCCTTTGCTTAATCCCTCCGGCGCCTATGCCTATGGGGCATGGATTCGCACCGCAGACGACGCCGGATTTATCCTAAAGAAAGGTGATCATTTTGTACTCAAGGGAGATCAAGCGGGAGGGCTTTTCTTTGGCGCGAATGAACACGCAAGCTCCACGCCGATCTACGACTCCGCATTTCATTATGTGGCAGTAACCTTTACTCCAAAAACTGCTTCAACCACAAGCGCAACTCGAATTCTCTATATCGATGGCACTCAATTTGCAAGCATTGCTGCCTCCTCCTCTCCCAAAGCAACCACCGACCCTCTTACGTTTGGTGCGGGAAAGGATGGTGCTGATACATGGCAGGGAATTCTGGATGAAGTAGGAATCTGGAGTCGAGCACTTTCACAAAAGGAGATACAAGATATCACTGGAGCCCAGTCTGCTGGTACCTGCAATACCTTTAGAGTGACCACAAGCCAGCTTACTCTGACGGAAGGAAACGATGCCGATGAGTTTGTGCTGTTCGTGGGCGCTCCCAAAGCAACCTTTAGGGTACTTTCCGGTGATCTTCCCCTGGGTATGAGCCTTACCTCCGACGGTCGTCTTATTGGGAGGCCCACAAAACCAGGAACGTATATTATTACCATTGAAGCAACAACAGTTCCGGATGCACCTACCAGTTCACTCTTTGATTCAGTGATACTTGCGGTAAATAATTTCTTCGGAATCCAGGGAGCCCAAGCGGTCGGCCCTGGTCTTCCGCTCATAGACATTCGCGACCTTCGGATACAAATTGATCCAACTGTTTCCGTGCCCGATGAGCCATTTATCTTTCCCTCATGTGCAGCCGTTCCCGACACTCTCGCAGGGTGGTGGCGTGCGGAAAGCAGCGGAAGAAACGAGCTTCGTCCAGGGTCTGATGCGCATTTGATCGGTGAAGCCACCACTACCTCTGGCAGTGTTGGCAACGCGTTTCATGTGGGCAGTGGAAGCAGAATTGATTTTGGAAACGGCCCGGACCTCCAAATCTCAAAAGGAAGCTGGGGAGGGGATTTTTGGATCAAATTTGATTCACTTGAAGGCACTCAGCTTATTCTGTCGAAGCTGGACCCGAATCAATCCACCTCGGGGTGGTCTGTTCTAAAAGGGCCCGGCTTAAATGGTCTCGATACTATTAAATTTTGTCCGGGGAAGGAGGCGGGGAAGGTGGTGTGTGTATCAGACGAATCGCAGCAGACTCTCACGCCCGGTACATGGTATTTTGTGCGATTTGCCGTACTTCGCGATTTTGTCACAGAGGAGAACGATCTCACGACTGCCTTCTATCTAGAAGTGCTTCAGGAAAATACGCTATGGGTTGAGGCTTCTGAGGGAAGCGGTCTTTCCGCTAGTTCAGACCTTATTGATCCGCTCGAAAGCACGCTCTCGAACCACGTCGTTCTTTCCGCGGCTCCTAAAAATCCATTTAAAGGATCATTGGATGAGTTGCATTTGTATAAATATCCAGACGCGCCAAAAAATGTGAGCTTTGTTAAGGATATAGAGTTTGGGTTCCAGTCTGTTTTTGAGGCAGATCATGTTGGAATGTGTCTTCCTGAAACTCCCACTATTTTCCCCACAACTCTTTCTCTCTCTAATTCAAATCAGCAGTTTAAAGATCAGCTTCGCGTACTTGGTCCCGGGGACGCATACACCTTTGCTGTGACGAGTGCTGATACACTGCCAAAAAATGTTTCTGTAGAGCCAACCGGTATCGTTTCTGGTTTTGCTCCTGATACTTTTAAGTTTTCTGCAAAGTCCTCAGGCACAAATGCGTTGCAGTGTAAGTTTGAGACCCCAGAGGCGGTTATAACAAAACCTATCAACCCTATTCCAGCCTGTATCCGCCCCCCCGCATATCCCTATAAGCATCTGGTAGGGTGGTGGACAGGGGATCGAAACGGAGCAAATGCTGCTCTTGCTCGGGGAAAAGATGAGGCGAATGCACTGGATGCGTCATTCGACCCGGGGAATGGGCGCTCTGATACAGATATGATCGCTCCTGGATTTGTGGACAATGCTTTTACCTTCGAGGAAAAAGATCAGTTGTCTTTTCCGGGTCGAGTACCGGATCTCCCTTCCTACACCATCGGGGCTTGGGTGAAACAAACAGAAAGAACGAAAGATGAGGACGCTGACCTTTTTGCTTTTTCCAATCTCAATGAAAAGGTGGGTACCGGTGTGCTAGGAATTAAAGGAGAAGGAAAGCTGTACTTTTTCTCATCGCGATCAGATATTTCGGTTTCTGGAGGAACTGTTCCGCTCAACACCTGGACGCATATCGCGATGTCTTTTACCGGAAGTCAGTTTAGTTTGTATGTCAACGGTGAATCTGTCTATTCGGGCACAGCAAAGATCTTTCCGAATGGAGGAGATCTCTCCATCGCCGGAGACCCGTTCACGGGTCAAATAGATGAGATTGATCTCTTCGATATAGCTCTTACTCCTTCTCAAATTAAGGCAATTGTCGCCGCCCGCGAAGGTGGTAAATGTAAGTTTTTTGGGATTATTCGCGAGCCCCAGAAGTACAACTCCACCATCCCACCATCCGCGAATATAGTTAGCCCAGTAGAGCCAGATCCGGCGGATGTTCTGGAGGTTCCTGAAACAGAGTTTGGGGAGAATTTCTCGCTCAAGTTTGACACATTTAATGCAGATCCCAAGAATGTCACTTTCCGTGTATCGTCGGGTGATGTACCGTCTTGGATGACGCTTGCTCCGGATGGAACCTTATACGGAAAGCCGCCAGCTGATGCAAAGGAAAGCTACGATTTTGAAATCGAGGCACGGGAATCGAAGCCTGCTCCACCTCCACCAGGAACTGATATTACTCGCTCTCTTTGGGATCGGTTCCTTGCGTTCGTAGGAGTTGGAAACGCTGTGGCTGAAGAGGAGGTAAGTCAGACGGTTCGGATGAAGATCAAGAAAGGCTTCAAAACCCCCTCCTCTTCAGCCATTCTTCCACCGGATGGCCTTGTTGCATGGTACCCTGCCGGCGGAGCAAACATTGGCGATATTCCGTCCTCTGCCCGTGACATCGTGCTTCTTCCTGGGATAACAAAAGTGGATGGCGAATTTAAGGATGGGGCACGGTATGCAGTCGCTCCTCAAAAAGAAGATGGATATCCCATACGAGGGAACGTATTCCAAGTTCAGGGTGGCGGATATCTTGAACTCGGCAGCCCAGACTATCTTGAGATTTTCCAAAAAGAGTTTGGTTTTGATGCGTGGGTGAAGTTTGCTCCAGGTGATGTATTCAAAGACCAGCAGACGATTATCTCAAAAATGAAGGTGGACTTGACTGGCTGGCAGCTGTATAAAGGTAGCGATAACAGCATAGGTTTTGCAGAACGAAACGATAGGAACGAGATCAGTACCCTCAAAACAAGCTCCGGTG
>CAYJBK010000056.1:2168-6998 GCA_964368365.1 uncultured Candidatus Saccharibacteria bacterium | reverse complement strand
CGAGCATGTGCTGCACCGAACGAATGTCGGCGCCGTTTCTTAATAAGTCAGTCGCGAAGACATGCCTTAATACGTGCGGGGTTACTTTTTTTGTGATACCTGCCTTAATCGCATGCTGCTTCACGATACGCTCCACCGACCGATAGGTGAGCCTACTCCGAGCTCCGCGCACTGCCGGGCCGGGAATGTTTACGAAGAGCGCCTCTTCCATATCTTTGCGTGCAGCTAAATAGGTTTTCACAGCCTCACGTGCATCGTCCGAAAGAAATACCACGCGCACCTTGGAGCCTTTTCCTCGCACCGAAAATTCATCTCGTTTTAAATCCACCGAGTCTCGCGAAAGAGAGGTAAGCTCGGAAACGCGGAGACCAGTTGAAAAGAGAAGTTCGAGAATCGCCTTGTCGCGAAGAGAACGCTCGTCGTTTCCTTTAGGTGCCGCGAGAAGTCGGTGGAGCTCGTCTTGGCCAATGAGATCAATATCTCGATCTCCCAGCTTCGCGAGTTCAATCCTGTCGGGAGCGAGACAGGGAACGCCCTTTCGCACCATATACTTCAAAAAAGTGCGCAGGGCGATCATGTAATAGTTTTGGGTGTTTCGCTTGAGTTCCTTACGGTTAAGCCACAAGCGAAACTGGCGGATCGCGTCATCTGTAATGTCTTTCGGTGCGACCGCCTTAGAAAACAGTAGAAATGTTCGGAGATACCGGTCATAATTTTCGACCGTTTTGAGACTTCGACCACGCTCGATCTCCATGTACTCGAGAAATTCGCGGGAAAGCTCTTTGAGATTCTGCGTCATGGGTATAGTATACCGAATGGAATGAACTCTGCGATGCATGGTGCATCCGGAGACGGCAACAGGAAAACCGAGGAAGTGACACATGACCCCGAAGGAGTGCGCGGACCGCAACGTCTTGAATGCGAAGTGGAAAACACGCCGGAAGCTGATGGACAAATACTGGGGAGAAGAGAAGGCGACGGAAGCCGAATCTCTCCGCAAACTTGCCATGATCGCAGAGGACAAGGTACACGAGGCGGAGATTGTCCTCGAAGTACTTCGAGGACAGGCCCGTGAACCTCCGATGCGCTTCGCCGAGAAGGAGCAAGAGTGCTTCGTCTTCTGCCGGGATTTGCTCGCGAACGTGCTCAGGAAACGGAACCTGACGTTCTGCGGGAGCTGCAACAGAGTGACCCCGCGCAAGGATGCCCGGTACTTCATCTCCACCGAGAAGCTGGTCAACAAGGATGTGGTGACCTCATGCGGAGAGGGGTCTTGCATGCCTTTCGGACCAGTACAAGAGATCGTCTGGGTCGGAGGAGTGCACTTCATGGACCAGTGCGGCGGACGCCTTCCCGGGATTCGAGACCTATCCGGTAGCGCCCTGACCGAAGGACTGGGGGTACTTCTCGAGATCCTCGACGCTGTGAGTACCTGACAGAAGCCTCCGGAAAAGGCACTCCAGGACGAGCCCGAAAGCCTCGACGAGGCTGCTGGGTAGCAGCCGGAAGGGAACCGAGCTCGTTCGAAACACACCGTGTGGGTCGAACGAGCTTTTTGCTTGTCCACCAAAACTTTCTGAATCGTCACTTTGTACTCTTGCACAACCACGCCCTCTAAAGTTTAGGTGGGTGAAAGGCCTTGCAATATGGGAAGTTTCATGCTATACTACCCGGTAATGCTTAAGACAGCCGAAAAACAGAAGATCATCAAGAAATTCAAGGCACACGACACCGACACCGGTTCTACTGGTGTACAGGTGGCACTTTTGTCTGCTCAGATCGATCAGCTCGCCGAACATTTGAAGAAAAACAAGAAAGATTTTCATTCACGACGCGGTCTTTTGAAGATTGTTGCCAACCGCCGCTCCCTCATGCGCTACATGGAGAAGCACGAGAAAAAGGAATACGAGGCTATCACAAAGAAGCTCGGTCTCAAGAAGTAATTTTCTGTCGCTCGGCAACGCTTAAGCATTGGTTAGTAAATATTAGATTGGGTATTTTTTTGAAAATCCCCACAGTTAGTTATTTTTATGGGAATCATAAAGCATAAAAGCCAGCGTGTTGGCGTATTCATAGACACGCAAAACCTGTATCACAGTGCAAAGAACCTCTATAACGCGCGAGTGAACTTTGGAAATATAGTAGAGGATGCGGTTGCGGGACGACAGCTCGTACGAGCGATCGCCTATGTGATCACGACGGAGTCAGGAGAAGAAAAACCTTTCTTCGAAGCGCTCGAGAAACTTGGCATTGAAACCAAGACGAAAGATCTCCAGATCTTTTACGGAGGCCAGAAGAAAGCCGACTGGGACGTGGGCATCGCGGTAGACGCGATCAAGCTTGCTCGCGGGCTTGATGTGGTAATCATCGTCGCCGGAGACGGAGACTTTGTGCCGCTCGTTGAATACTTAAAAGGTCAGACCCAAGTAGAGGTGATCGCCTTTGGCAAAAGCACCAGCGGAAAACTCCGCGAAGTTGCGGACGACTTTCTGGATCTCTCGGAGAATCCTACTCGATATCTCATGCGAGGAGGAGTAGGACGAAACGCGCGAGGGAACGGACGCCGCGGGGGACCCCGAGGAGGAAATGGGGGAGCGATACAACTCCCACCCGTACCAAAACCTGAGGCTTCAAACCAAGCGTAACTATACACAGAAAAAACACACCCGTCGGGTGTGTTTTTTTGGTATACTGGAAACACTATGGCCGATGATCAAGAGAACCAGAACACCGTGCTGCGGGCACCAGAACCAGAAAAGCCACAGATGCCGCAGGATCGACTCTCGACGCTCCGTACCTATCAAGCGGATGTACAGCGAGTCGTGCGGGGTGACGATATCTCTATGGCCAGCATCGCCCTCAAAGAACGCGCACGTGCGCTCTCGCGTGGTGAAGAACCTCCAGCACCTCCTTCAACACAAAACCGCATATTCCTTGCGCTCTCCTTGCTTCTTCTTCTCACGGGCCTCGCGACGATTTCTTACTTTGTCTTTTTCCGAAAGACCGATACGGGACCGGTAGTCGCGACCACCATCCAGTCTCTGATCTTTTCAGAAAAAGATACTGTACTAGATACAACCGGCCTCACAACGGAAGTGGAGCTCCGCCAGATTCGTCGGACACTCGGAGAAACACGGACGCTGGGCACCATCGAAAATATCGTTTTTGCTAAAAATGTTCCTGGGGCAGAGCCGGACGCAGAACCGCTTTCCATGTCGCTTGATAGCCAGGAATTCTTCCGCTTTCTTACGCCGCGGGCACCAGACGCACTCGTGCGCCTTCTGAACCCTCCCTACATGTATGGTATTCATGGATTTGACAGAAACTTTGGCTTTCTTTTCCTTGAAACAGACGAACAGGAGAGGGTGTATTCTGAACTTCTCTCATGGGAAGGCCCTGCAATGGCACGAGACCTCCTTCCTCTTATCCAAGAGTTTCCAGACATACCTGAAGGAGGGAACGTCGTATTTCAAGACCTTCTTATCAAGAACATAGATGCTCGAGTACTTAGGAACAGCAATAATGAAATTCTGCTCCTGTATGCGTTTCTTACACCCAAAAAGTTTGTCATAACCGGCGGTGAAGATACGTTTGTAGAGGTGCTCCGCAGGTTTACCCAACCAAGGCCTGTAACCCGATAGGAGAATTTGATACACTTACCCTATGAATACTACAGACAGTGCCCGCTTTACAAAAAAACTGGAAGACGAGCGTGATCGGCTGGTAGGAGAACTCGGCGAGCTCGGACGAATTAACCCAACGAATCCGAACGACTGGGAAACAACGTACTCAAACCTCGAGGCAAAGATAGGGGAACCAGAGATCACAGCAGAACCAGATACGCAGGACGAAGCATCTCGACTCGAAGGGTTCGAAGAACGAAACGCTACAGAAGTAACTCTTGAAGGCAGGCTCAACAACGTGAAGGATGCATTGGGACGCATAGAAGCTGGAACATACGGGTGGTGCATGGAAGGGGGCGAGAAGCACGAGATAGAGATGGCACGTCTCGAAGCAAACGCCGCCGCCGCTACGTGCCTTACTCATTTAAGAAAATAGAGTACCGATGCTCGCTCGCGTACACACCGCACAGGTCACCGGACTGCGTGCGGATACGATCGATGTCGAAACAGATGTTTCGCGCGGTCTTCATTCGTTTTCCATCGTCGGACTTGGAGACAAGGCGGTTGGGGAAGCAAAGGATCGCATTAAAGCAGCGATCAAAAATTCCGGACTAGAGCTCCCAACCCAAAGCAGCAGAAAAATCGTTGTTTCGCTTGCACCCGCTGATCTTCGGAAGGAGGGTGCCTCTTTTGATCTCGCGATAGCACTGGCATTCCTCGTCGCAATGGAAGTACTCTCCTTCGACCCGAAGAAAAAAATGTTCGTGGGAGAGCTCTCGCTCGGCGGCGAGGTGCGCCCTATTCGTGGGGTGCTTATAATAGCCCAGCATGCGGCGAAAAAAGGATTTACCGAACTGTATGTACCCCGAGAGAACGCAGAGGAGGCAGCACTCGTTCGAGGACTTTCTGTATTTCCCATCTCAGCACTCCGTGACATAACCGCGCACCTCGATACAGGAAAAAAAGAAAACCACGTACGAATTTCAAGAGCCCCCGAAACAGAACCGAACGAGGAGCGGCCGGCGGGAACTATTGATTTTGAAGATATCGTAGGGCAAGAAAGTGCAAAGCGAGGATTAGAAATCGCCGCGGCAGGAGGACACAACGTGGCAATGTATGGACCACCGGGTACAGGGAAAACCATGATGGCAAAGGCCTTCGCGGGAATACTACCGCCGCTGACATTCGAGGATTCCCTCGAGGCAAC
>CAYJBK010000056.1:0-2158 GCA_964368365.1 uncultured Candidatus Saccharibacteria bacterium | reverse complement strand
GAGGCAACCGGCATTCACTCTGTGGCAGGGCTTCTGGACAGTACACTCCTCACGCACTCACCACTCCGCGCACCTCACCACACAGCATCCTATGTTTCTATCGTTGGTGGCGGGGCCACGCCGAGGCCCGGGGAGATAACGCTCGCGCACAAAGGTGTTCTCTTTATGGATGAATTTCCGGAATTTGATCGCCGTGTCATAGAAGCATTGAGACAGCCACTGGAAGATCGCATCGTCTCCGTAGCACGAGCAAAGGGATCCTCCCGATTTCCTGCACATTTTATACTCGTCGCCACCATGAACCCCTGCCCATGCGGAAACCGCGGGCATAAAACAAAAGAATGTGTCTGTCCGCACACGAGACTTCAGCAGTATGACAGAAAGCTTTCTGGGCCCATCATGGATCGCATCGACCTCTGGCTGGAGGTACCAGAAATTGATCACACGCGACTCAAAGAAAATGGGAAAGAACGATCGGAAGCGATACGGGGCAGGGTAGAAGCCGCGCGAGCTCGCCAAGCGGAACGATTTAAAATGGAGAAAATATCGACCAATGCAGAAATGGGCGTTAAAGAGCTTAAAAAATATTCGCCCATAAGCGAAGCAGTAACACGGATACTCGAAATAGCAGCCGTCAAAATGAGTCTGTCTCCACGCGCGTACCACCGGGTGATAAAACTCGCTCGGACCATCGCCGACCTCGGCGGGTCAGAGAAGATAGAGGAGCCGCACATGCTCGAGGCACTCACCTTTCGTCCGAAAATACGTTGAGGGGCTCCGGAGAGCTCGCTAGAATGGATTCGCAGCGCCGCGCACTTCAAAGTGCACGTGCGGCCCCGTCGACTTGCCCGAATTTCCCAAAAGACCAATCTTCTGTCCTCGAGCCACTTCGTCTCCCACCGAGGCGGTAGTTGCTGAAAGATGCGCGTACAAAGTCTGTGTTCCGTTTGGATGAGAAATAACAACATAGTTTCCGTAGCCTGCATTCCAACCACCCATCCGGCTGATGATTACCTTGCCATCAGCCGCAGCAACTATCGGGGTTCCGATGGAACTTGCAATATCAACTCCGTTATACCCGTGGAGACCCTGCGTTCGGCGACCGCCAACGATCGGCCGAGAGAAGTACCCCGGTATCAGCGGACCACCCACACCATAGAGACGTGGTTTTGCTGGTGACGATGGCTTCTTGGGGGCTATAGGAACTACTATTTCTCCATCTGGAATAATAAGGGAATCACCTATAGCCAGCTTAACTCCCACCGCAAGGCCGTTGAAATCAGCAATTTCTTCCGGGTTTCCCTTATATTTATCTGCGATCTTCTGGATTGTGTCGCCTGTTTTTACTGTATATCGAACGCCGGAGACGGGAAGAATAACAAGATTCTGGCCGGGGGAAATGACACCAGTACTGTCGTTTGCCCACATGATAGTATTCACCGAAACGCCAAACATCTTGGCAATCCCCGAGAGGGTATCACCCTTTCTTACCGTATAGATACTGATCTGATCACTTGTCGGTTCACCGTCTTCTATATCCGCAAGAGTTCCCAGGGGTCCGGACTCCGGAAGAAAAGCTGAATCATCAACAATGGTCGTTTCACCACCGCCACGCGCAAGCGGGTCTGGGGACGAAGCGGGCTGGAGAAGGCTCACGTTCTGTGCGTTAGCATCACGGCTCGCCTGAATCAGTTCCGCGGGCGCCTTTGGCCCCTCAAAAAGGAAAGAGAAAAGCCCCGCATGAGCTGAGCCAGGAAAAAGAGTCAGGGCGGCCGCTATCACAAGATAGGACGCTCCCGCCGTACGCCCGAGAAGGCGCACAGGTGAATTTTTCTTACGATTTAAAATAAGCCTAGAAACAACGATTAAAGGGGGCTGGGCGGCCAATATAGCCTTTAAATAGGCCATATTCAGGAAAAACGGGATGTCCCCAAGGACAGTACCTATTGTACGGGTGGGGGCGGGGGAGTCAAGGAGTTATCCACATCAAAAATAGTTTGGCACAGGGACGCCAAAGCTTGACACCGCGAGCTAAATGCTCTAAAAAAGCTATAACAGTTTAGACACCGAGGGCTCAGGCCTCTCGGCCCGAGTTCCCTCACAACCGAACAGTGCGTCGAACCACGAAGGAGTGGCAATGAGAATGACCGTAACGCAG
>CAYJBK010000055.1:0-7010 GCA_964368365.1 uncultured Candidatus Saccharibacteria bacterium | reverse complement strand
CCAAAGTACTGGTAGTAATTCATCAGAATTACGCTAGCGATATGAAACGTACTCCAAAACGCAACAAGGGATTTGGACTCATTGAGCTTTTGATCGGGCTCACAATCATTGGAACCGTGCTTTCTGCCGCATTTGTAATTTCGAATAGAAGCCTCAAGCTGCGAAGGCTGAGCACTGAGAATGTGCAAGCCGCGCTTCTTCTTTCCGAGGGCGCTGAGGCGCTGCGACTCATCCGCGATTCAGGATGGGCCACGACCTCAGCACTCACGCTCGGAACCCCGTACGCACTGAACTGGAACGGCAGCATGTGGATGCCCGCTCTGACATCTCCACTGATTGATGATGTATATGACCGTCGCTTTACGCTCTCTGCGATTCGTCGGGATGCCGACCATCATATCGTCACCTCGGGTGGAACCATTGATCCTGATGGTAAGGAGGTTACTCTTGCTGTCTCTTGGCGTACGCAGTATGGAGCCACATCCACAAAGAGCACCTCTTTTTATCTTTTTAATTTGTTCAACTGATATGCATCGGCGCGGCTTCACTCTTCCAGAGGTACTCATCTACATTACCCTTTTTGCGGTCACCTCGCTTGTTGCGGTTAACAGCCTTCTCGCCATGGGCAGGGCACTCTCCTTGCTTCGAGGAACGCGAGGTACAACGGATGCCACGCTTGTGGCCTTTGAGCGAATGACACGCAGTATTCAGTCTGCCTCGTCTGTGGTTTCGGCTTCAAGTACATTTGCTCTGCACCCGGGGAGATTGGGTCTCGACACGGGAACGCA
Source organism: uncultured Candidatus Saccharibacteria bacterium (assembly GCA_964368365.1). Classification (GTDB taxonomy): domain Bacteria; phylum Patescibacteriota; class Minisyncoccia; order Phycocordibacterales; family JBBUBG01; genus CAYJBK01. Next base: position 6,222 of record CAYJBK010000055.1, on the reverse strand, counting down.
GTTTTTCCTTTCAGGAACCCAACTCATGATTCAGGAGGGTCTAGGCACGGAGGTCCCGCTTATGCCAGGAGATGTGCCTATGACCAGTCTCATTTTCCGAAAGATCGAGACGGTAGCCTCGAGTGGTGTTAAGATTGAGGCGGTGGTGGGTGGAAAAAATATGTATATGACCGCAGTCCTTCGGGGAAGTTATTAAGAGTACATGAAGAAACACACACAAAAAAGTTGGACGGGAGGCGCTGCTGTAATTACTGTCGTGCTTATTTTTCTAGCCCTCTCTTCTCTCATTACCAGCGCATCCTCACGAATAGTGTTGGGTGAGGCAAGTCGTTCTCAATCGTATTCAGATTCTCAAGAACGGTATCGCGTGGCTGAGTCTGCTGCGGAGGATGTGGCGTATCGACTTAAAAAGGGATTTTCTGTTGCATCTTCAGAAACAGTGGTTGTGGCATCTACAAGCGCCTTGATAAGTAGTACTCTGAGCGGCGGCGTACGGCGAGTAGGAGCTACCAGCACCTCTCCCCGCGCGACACGCTCCCTTGGTCTGGATCTTTTTCGAGGCGAAGGTTCTGATTTCTTTTACGGGATTCAGGCTGGCTCGCTTGGGTTTAGTATGAGTTCTAATTCTACCGTAACCGGCAACGTGTATAGCAACGGAACCATTACTGGCGCCTCCGGCGCTGAAATTACGGGAAGCGCCTCTGCGGTGTCTACCATTTCTTCTCCCGATCCTGTAGTAACGGGCGCGAGCACACCTGGATCGTCAGTTATTCCGTTGCCGAGCTTGGACATCGAATATTGGAAAGTGCAGGCAAATATTCATGACGACCCGTACGTTGGTGATCTTACATTTTCCGGGGGCACGCCATTCGCCTTGGGTCCTCGGAAAATAGTAGGAAATCTTGTGGTAACAAGTAACGCCCAACTCACGGTCACCGGTCCGCTCTATGTTACCGGCACCATGACTATTAGTTCAAATGCAGATCTTTTTCTTGATCAGAGTTTTGGTTCTGATGGAACGGTCATTCTCGTTGATGGTACTGTCACCATCGAATCGAACGCAGATATTCATGCAACCGACGCAAGCCCGAAGGGGTACATCTTGCTTGCGAGCCTTTCAGCGGGGACTGCAATCGATCTCAATTCCAATACGGCAAGCGCACTTCTCTATGCGCCTAACGGGACTGTGGTAGTGAACTCAAATGCACATGCCACATCGATTGCTGCGGAGGGGATACTTTTGAATTCAAACGCCAGCATTACCTATGATAGTGGGCTCGAAAACCAGACATTTACGAGTGGACCATCGGGGGGATGGAGGGTTCAGCGTTGGCAGGAAACCGAGTAGCGTCTGTGATACACTATGGCCCATATGGCTAAAAAACTGATTATTGCAAACTGGAAAATGAACCCCGAAACGGTGGGGGACGCAGTTGCCTTGGCAAAGATGGCGCGTGCGGCAGAAAGGGCGGTACGAGGGGTCGCTCTCGTTGTGTGCCCTCCCGCCATCTTCCTTTCGGATATCGCTCGCGAATTCAAGAAAAATCCTCCGGCATCTCGACTCACCTTGGGCGCGCAGAACTGTTCGTGGGAGAAAAGCGGTCCTTTTACGGGCGAGACATCTCCTTCGATGCTTCGCGCCAAGAATGCTCGGTGGGTTATTTTGGGACATTCCGAACGCCGCGCCCTGGGTGAGAGTGATGCTCTCATACAAAAGAAAGCCACCTCAGCACTCAAGGCCGGTCTTTCGGTTGTGCTCTGTGTGGGCGAGGAGACTCGCGATGAACACGGTGAGTATCTTCCAGTACTCGAAGCACAGCTTAAGAAGACACTCCCTGATCTTCCGAGAAAATTTCTTGATAGAGTGGTGATTGCCTACGAGCCGCTGTGGGCCATTAGTACCCATGCGACGGGCGCAGCCACTCCAGAGGAAGTTTTTAGTATGGCCATTTTCATCCGCAAGGTTTTAACGGAGGCGGTGGGCAAGGATTTCGCCATGAAAGTGCCGATCCTTTATGGTGGTTCAGCTGATGCTCTAAATGCTGCCCCTATGATTACGCACGGGGGCGTGCAAGGACTTCTTGTGGGACGGGAGTCTCTTAATCCAAAGTCGTTTCCTGCCCTCCTCGATGCTGTTGCAAAAGCTAAATGACCGAGATCTTTCATGACACTACCCTGGCTTCGTGACGCACAAGGACTAGAAGGAAAGCGAGTGCTGCTCCGCATCGATGCGAATGTACCTCTCCGCGATGGACTGGTTGGTGATGATTTTCGCTTGAAGAAGGTACTGCCGACGATCGAATATCTGCGGTCAAAGGGTGCGCATATAGTTATGGCGTCCCATCTCGAATCAAAAGATGGAGCGGCTTCGCTTCGACCTGTGGCCGACTACTTCTCTCGATTCTTTCCTACTGTATTTTACGGGATGGGCGAAGAGATCGAGGTATCAGATGCAGGTGTTGTTCTCCTCGAAAATCTTCGTATGAGTCCGGGTGAGGAAGCCAACGACCCGGCCTTTGCCGCTCGACTTGCCGCGTATGCAGATGTGTACGTAAACGATGCTTTCGCTGTCTCACACAGGAAGCATGCCTCGGTTGTTGGAGTTCCGGCTCTCTTGCCGAGTTTCGGAGGATTGCTCTTGGAGTCGGAAGTTCGAAATCTTTCCCGTGCTTTCCGTCCGGAACATCCATTCGTGTTTATTATTGGAGGTTTGAAGTTTCAAACAAAGGTTCCGCTTCTCAAGAAGATCTCAAAAACAGCGGACAAGATTTATGTCTGTGGTGCTCTTGCGAACAGTTTCTGGAAGGCAGAGGGGCTTGAAGTGGGGGATTCTGCTGTGGACGGAGATCTCACGGGCATTGCTGAGTTTTCGAAGGATCCCAAAATATCTCTACCCGCAGATCTTGTTGTCCTTCGGGGAGAGGACCGAGTCACTCTTTCTCCCGGTGAAGTCCAAAAGGGCGATGTGATTGTCGACGCCGGACCCGCGGCACTCCGTGAGATAGAGCATGAGATCAGTACGGCAAAATGTATTTTATGGAATGGTCCGCTCGGAAAATGTGAAGAAGGATATCGCGAAGGGACTGATAGCCTTGCGTCAGCGATCGCAGAAAGGGGAGACGACGCCTTTTCGCTTGTGGGCGGAGGCGACACCATTGCCTCTATTCAGGAACAGCACGGTATGGACCGTTTCGGGTTTGTTTCTACGGGCGGCGGCGCGATGCTCGATTTTCTCGCGAATGAAACGCTGCCAGGACTGGAGGCGCTAAAGAATTCTCCGAGGTAGTCTGGCTTTAGAGCGCTTTTTTTATCTTTTCTGCATTGCCTGCAAAATCCATTTTATCTCCAGGAGTGTCTTCGCTTGGGTATACCCAGATGTGTGCGTGGTGTACTTCGTCGCCTATTGTTTTCGATCGGATCGCTTCTGTGCCAAAGGCTTTTTGCTGTGCGAGAGCGATTTTCTTTACCACTTCAAAATACGCGCCGGCATTCGGCACGTCCCACACCCATCGGTAGTGTGCCTTAGGAATTACGAGTGCGGCACCAGGGGATAGTGGCTGAATATTGAGAAAAACGAGAAAGTCAGCATCCTCATATACTGTGTGGCTGGGAATCTCCCCCGCCACAATTTTGCAAAATATGCAGTCGGTCATGTGGAAAGTATATGGTAGAATCGGGTCTATGGAAAGTTACCCAGAACTGTTGCAAACGCTTTTAAAGAATCGGGGAATTACTACAGAGGAGGAGGCAGAGCGCTTCATGAAGCCAGACTACGAGCGGGATCTTCATGATCCTTTTTTGATACTCAATATGGAGCGGGCTGTTGGGCGCATTCTCCAAGCAATGGAAAACGGAGAACGGATTGCGGTGTGGGGCGATTACGATTGCGATGGGATTCCGGGGACCGTCATTTTGCATGATTTTTTCAAGAAGATTGGATATAGCGATGTGGCTATTTATATTCCACACCGCTATAGGGAGGGGTATGGACTCAATACTGGTGGACTCGATCGATTGTTCGAGCAGGGTGTCTCGCTCGTGATTACGGTCGACTCAGGTATTACCGATGTGGAGCCGGTTGCGCACGCAAGCACTCGGGGGATGGATATTATTGTGACTGATCACCACCTACCACAGGAGAACGTACCTCGGGCGTACGCAGTGCTCAACTCAAAACAGGTGGGTGATACATATCCTTTCAATATGCTTTCAGGTGCGGGTGTTGCTTTTAAGCTCGTTCAAGCACTTCTTCTGCGAGGAAAGTTTGAGGTCCAATCCGGTTGGGAAAAGTGGTTACTTGATGTGGCAGGAATTTCTACAATTGCAGACATGGTGCCGCTCGTGGGAGAGAATCGCGCACTTGCGCACTTTGGGCTTAAGGTGCTTCGCCGCACGCCGCGTCCCGGGCTTCAGGCGCTTTTTGCTAAATCGAGAGTTTTGTCCGCAAATCTTACGGAAGATGATGTAGGCTTTACTATTGCGCCGCGACTTAATGCGGCAAGCAGAATGGACACTCCCATGCGCGCATTCGAGCTTCTTTCGGAATCAAATCATGCTCGTGCGGCAGAGCTCGCGAATCATCTTGAGAAAAAAAACACTGAGCGAAAGGTGGCAGTATCTGACATGATCGATGAAGTGGACCGATTGGTACATGAATCAGGGGTGGTGCCTGTCGTGGTTGTGGGGAGTGTCGATTGGCGCCCAGGAGTAGTAGGTCTTGCTGCTTCTCGCATTGTGGAGCGGTATAACCGTACTGCTTTTGTCTGGGGTGGTGCCGGGTCCAGAGATCTCAAGGGATCGTGTCGGTCGGACGGTACAGTGCATATCGTTGATTTAATGCAGAAAGTTACTCCGGGTACCTTTCTCGATTTCGGTGGCCACGCTGCAGCAGGCGGGTTTTCCCTAGCCCGAGATCGCGCGCATGAACTTTCCGAAGCACTTCAGTTGGCGCACGGAAAAACTGAGAAGGGTTCGTGGACAGAAGAAGAACAGAAGCCCGAGGCCACACTGCTTATTGACGAGGTTACTTGGGAGCTTTACACGATGATCGAGCAGCTTGCTCCATTTGGTATGGCGAATCCTAAACCCAGCTTTTATTTTTACAATGTATGTCCCGTACGCATCTCTCGATTTGGTAAAGCTCAGGAGCATCTTAAGCTTGAGCTCCAGACATCCGATCGCCGCTCGATTTCCGCGATTAGTTTTTTCTGGGGTAGTCGTTCGGTACCGATCTCCAGCAGCGTTTCTTTTATTGGCCAGATAGAAAAGTCCTCATGGGGAGGCAAGAGGCCAGAGCTCCGTCTTCGTCTCCAAGAATTTCTATAGTAGAATAGCTACATGTATTCTTGTCGACCCCAAGAGCGTCCGAAGGCGGTTTTGTCGCATGAGGCGTTGCGCGCTTTACTCAAGAACGCCGGGCTCGAAAGCACCGAAGAAAATATTGTTGCGCTAGAAGAATATGCGGCAACCGAAGAGTATAGAAGTTCTAAAAAAGGTCGCGCGCACTCTTTGTTTGAAAGTTCTCTTCGAGCTGATCCACTTAAGATATCCTACACAAATACAAACAGGCGAACCGAAAATGCTGTCAAAAGCCTAGTCGAGAAGGTATTTCGGGAATACGCGTATCGCGATGCGCCCGAAAGAATGGACAGGAACCTTACTACCGCCCGGCGTTTTTTTGAAGGTAGAGACGAACTCACGCCGAGGAGAGAAGAGATGCGTGACGCTGAGCTCCGTGCTGAACTTGCCTGGGCTCTGGGACTTCCCACAGTTCGTGCGGCATGCGGTGAAGATCCTCTTAATCTGAAGGGACTTCGCCAGGTTGCCGAGTACTCACTCAATGGCGAAGGGGTACATATGAGCGAAGCCGCACTTGCAGAAAAAGTTATAGAGAAAATACGCGAGCGTGTAGATGTGTTGTCCTTCTGGCGCGGACACCTAGACGCAGTTTCTGAATATGAGTCAGACGCGCACCTTCGTGCCTTCGACGAAGTGCTCGCCTCAAACGGGTTTGACCTTATGCCCGATGGTGACGGCGGATATGTTTCTAAGACTGATCCTAGAACAGCACGCGCTGGTGGCGACACAGAAAACTTTTTAGTTGCGAGATCCGACACTCTTCGCGCGTATCGAGAGTATGCGGAGCAGTCTGAAGTACTAGAAGAAGTTTTTCTAGGAGAAGAGGAGAAGAATCTTGAAAGACTGGAAATCCAATACGCGCTA
>CAYJBK010000054.1:0-7409 GCA_964368365.1 uncultured Candidatus Saccharibacteria bacterium | reverse complement strand
GTGAATACGTTCTCAAGTCTTGTACTCACAAATAAGTGCGCCCGGCAGCGTATAAAACTAAGTGGTTAAAATCCACTCCTCTTCGCAAGAAGAGCGTAGTTGAAAGATAGGTCCAATTCCGCGAGGAATGGTCCGGAGGATCTGGAAACAAAACACAGCCTGTATAAAAAAGTGCGAATCGAGCTTTGAACCGACAAAATGGGCGGTGAGCAAAGTGAAGATTCATAAAAAGCATTATAGGATGTACGGAATAGAATTATACGTGACCCGTGGGAGATCTCTTGTGTTAATGGAAAATCATGCACAAGAGAAGTCAGCTGCGTCGTAGTACCCTGCGTCAAGTTATTATGATATAATAATACGCATGGGAAGGACAAAACTAATATCAAATGATTATATTATCGGCTTAACAGATGGTGAAGGTTGTTTTTATGTAAATAAAAGCAACTTGAAATCATACACCAGTGGTGTAAGAATTCAACTTCATTTTCATTTAAAATTACGTGAATGTGATAAGGAAATATTAGAGAAAATTAGGGATACATTGGATTGTGGCGGTGTTTACTTTCAAAAAGAAAAACGCCTAAACCACACACCATGTTATCGATATACTGTTGCTTCGCAACAAGATATATTTGATAAAATAATTCCTTTTTTCCAAAATAATCCATTACAAACCGCTTCAAAACAAAAAAGTTTTGATTTGTTCTGTAAAATCGCTGAACTGATTAAAATGAAAAAACATCTTACATCCGAGGGAATACAAAAAATTGTTTCTCTCAAGCAAAAAATGAATCATAGAAATGTTGGACTCGCGTAGTGCGGTAAATACGCATGCTACGTGGGAACGCGAAATATTCCAAAAATCGCATTCGCCCGTCAAGTCAAGGGAGCCGGGAGTGCCCGAAGCCCACGCATGTCGTGGTCGAAGGTAAGCCTGGTGACAGGAACTAAGTCGTAACAAGGCACGGGTAGCGGAAGCTGCTCGTGGAATTATTCAATGGTGAAAAAGGGTACATCTCTTCGGAGGTGATACCTTGATAGTCGATATCGTGTGTTCCTTAAGGACACAGGATGGATGTTTAAAGATCATCCCAAAAAGCTTTTGGACCCTCGGAAAGACGAGTGAGGTCTTCCGCCGCAAGGCGAAAGGTCAAAAAGAACAGAACAAAAGAAAGAATGATTGTGTAGGCACTTTTCTAGAATCCGTCTTGTATACTAAGCGGTTTTTTGGTATGGTGGTGGAACTTAGATTACGTGCGGGCCACATGTCGTTTTCTGCTGAAAACGCACGCAGCCCCCGCCTCGCAGCCAAGCTGCTCCGGCCCGCGCGTTGTTCCAAGTATTCACAACGCGCGCGTAGCTCAGCTGGTAGAGCATTCGACTGATACTCGAAAGGTCCTTGGTTCGATCCCAAGCGCGCGCACAACGACGATAAAGATACCCCAACGGGTATCTTTTCGCGTTGTGCGGGTCGCAGCGTGACGACGCGAGGCGGGGTCGCGGAAATTTTCAGCAGAAAATTATCTGTGACCACTGCAATCTGCGTTCGTATCTGCTAGACTACCCCAATGACTCTTCTCGGCACTATCCGTGAATCTGATGTGTACCCAGACACTGTCGATGCGCCTGATGAATCGTATGGAAACCCGCGTGAAGTGGTGCGTGTCATGTTGAAAGATACAGAAGGAAAATACGGATTTATTGAATACCAGTCAATTCATCCTGGGTATCTTGGTGTTCTGGGTGGTGGTGTGGATGTGGGTGAGGCATATGAACAAGCGCTGCGTCGTGAGGTTCGTGAAGAAGCTGGGTGTGAAATGGAGAACATCAGAGAATTGGGAGTTATTCATGAATACGGAGTCCGACATCTATTGGGAGCACGCCCAAAGTACGCTGAGCGTACCCTTTGTTTTGTGGCAGATGTGTTGGGGCCAAAGGGCGTGCCTTCATACGATGCAGTCGAAGAAAAGGGTAGGTCGCGTACCGTGTGGCTCTCACTTCGTGAAGCCGAAAAGAAGTTTTCCGCACAAGAGCAGGGGTTCAGTAAACATCGCGCAAAGATTTTAATCGATGCCACAAGAAAAGCATGATTATTTTTGTTGCTGGGCTCATAGGAACAGGGAAAACCTCACTCGCGAAAGCTTTAGCGGAAAGGCTTGGATACTATTACTATGATGTGGATCGGGTAAAGAAGGAGATTTACCCGACCGATCCTCAGTACGAATACAATCTTAAGAATAATATTCCCTTTTCTGACGAGATACGCGCCAAGGTCTTTGCGAAGGTGGTCCATGATTTTGCAGAGCTTTCACGAAAATATACGCATGTTGTCGTGGACGAGACTCTTCATAAAAAGGCATTACGACAGATCCTGTTTGATGGTGCGAAAAAATATTTTGGTGGGTATGTGATTATTTGGGGCGTCGCAGATGAGGCCCTCATTAAAGAACGATTGGAACGCGATATTCGCCCCGGGCATGTTCTCAGGGACGCATACGGCATGTATCTCTCATTTAAAAAAGAGTTTGAGGCTTTTGAGTGTCCTGATATTATTTTTGAGAATAATGCCCCGCTTCAGGAATCAATAGTGGGGCTCGCTCAGCGAGTGAAGGAGGTGACACGGGCTGGTCTTGCCTAGGTCTACAATATGTGTTTATATACTCCAGGGGTTTTAAACCACACTGTTCGCTCGAGAGGAGGTCTCGGTGTACAAAGTACTTTGCCTGGAGCGGATTTTTCGCTCCTGGCGCGAGATGAAGGCGCATGCTCGCAGGTATCCTGAGGTGTGCGCGACGCTGGAGTACCGGGAGCTTCGGTCGCAGTATCGGCGGGCAAAGGCCCAAGTCGCTGCTATAAACCGACGTTTCGGCAGCAAGCTCCGCAGGTGGGGTTACCGTGCGGTATGACGGACTGGGTTTCTATCTGATCAAGCCAGACGGTATGCCCAAAAGGGATGCTATTCGGGCTGTGATCACTGACTCGGGACTCGCAATTCTCGACAGCCGGCTGACATTCGTGTCGGAAGAGGCGCTTGAGGTCTTCTACCCCAGACGTTGTTCCGAGGAAATTTTCCAGGTCCTACTTCGTTTCTTCCAGGGGCAACTGTGCGAGGTTGGTCTGGTGGACGGAGAGGATGCAGCTGAACGACTTGTCAGGATCTGCGGTGCGAGCACTGAGCCCGAGAAATGCGGGGAGGGGACTATCCGCCGCACCTTCGCCAGTGGCCGGAGAGTGAGGATTGGTGGCATCACGGCCTACGAGAATGTCATTCACCGCTCTCGGCCTCGAGAAGTAGAGAGTCACGCGGCGCTTTTCGCGCCGTGGGCGTGCCCACGCTAGCTTTATGCTGGTGTGGGCCGTTCTATTTACGGAGCCCTTGCCCTGGGGTTTGATACCTTCTATAGTTGCTACATATATGAAGTACGCTTACCACGATTTTTTTAAAAATAAGAAAATCACCCTCATGGGCCTGGGTCTCCTTGGCCGCGGAGTGGGGGATGCCGCCTTTCTTGCTGAGTGCGGAGCGGAGCTTTTAGTTACCGATCTGAAGAGTAAGGAGCAGCTTACTCCGTCTCTCAAGAAACTCTCGAAATACAAGAATATTGTGTATGTGCTCGGAGAGCACCGACTCCAGGATTTTCGTGATCGTGATCTCGTTATAAAGAGTGGAAATATTCCGCTGGATTCAGAGTACATCGCAGAGGCAAAAAGGCACGGTGTCCGTGTGACGACGGCTGAGGCACTTTTTCTTGAGCATGCGCCCGGTGTCTTATCTATTGGAATTACAGGTACTCGTGGGAAAACAACCGTGACGCATGTGATCTACGAGATGGTAAAGGCCTCTGGAAGAAAAGTTTTTCTTGGCGGAAACGTGCGTGGTGTGGCAACGCTCCCGCTTCTTACGCGAGCGAAGTCTGGAGACGTGGTCGTTATGGAGCTTGATTCGTGGCGTTTGCAGGGTCTCCATGAATGGCAGCTGAGTCCCCAAATAGCTGTTTTTACTAATTTCATGGCAGACCACCAGAACTACTATAAGGGGGATATGAACGCATATTTCGCGGACAAGGCAAATATCTTTGCATTTCAGAAAGCCGTGGATACTTTGGTTGTTACGAAGTCTGTAGCCACGCTTATAAAATCAAAAGGGGTCACTCCTAAAAGCAAGATTATAATTTCTGGAACGAAGCTTCCTCCTGGGTGGAAGTGTGCATTACCCGGTGCTCATAACACCCAGAACGTACTCTTGGCTTTGCGGGCAGCCCGTGCAGCAGGTGTTCCGGAGTCAGTTTGCCGAAAAGTGCTGGCTCGTTTTGAGGGCGTTCCAGGCCGCCTTGAAACAGTCGGTGTGAAAAAGGGAGTCCTCTATATTAATGATACCACAGCGACAACGCCCGATGCCGCTGTGGCTGCGCTCGAAGCGTTCAAAAAATATGCAGGTAAGATACTCTTGATCGGGGGAGGGGCTGATAAGGCGCTTGACTATGCCCAGTATGGACGAGTTATCCCTAAATATATAAAAACCCTCGTGCTTTTTGAAGGCATTGCAAGTGATAAAATTGTGGCCGCCCTTCCTACAAGGAAAAACTTTTTTACAGGCATTGTAGATTCGATGAAAGATGCGGTAAGTGTTGCTGAACACTCAGCCGAAAAAGGAGATCTGGTTCTGCTTTCTCCGGGAGCTGCGAGCTTTGGCATTTTCAAGAACGAGTACGATCGTGGTGATCAGTTTGTGAAATTGGTAAAAAAGATTAGATAGCATGATTGAACTTACCCAGCTCAGGAAGGTTCATATTATTGGCATTGGTGGAATCGGAATTTCTGCTGTGGCACACATGCTCCTTGAGGGCAACCCACAGATTGGGCTTTCGCGGTGTCTCGTCTCTGGCTCAGATACTGCGCTTTCCCTCGTTACCGAAGGACTGAGAAATAAGGGAGCGAAGATATTTACTGGTCACGATCCTCTGCAGGTACCCCAGGATGCCGATGCGGTTTTCTATACTGTTGCCGTGGGGGAGGATAATCCTGAGCTTTTGTATGCAGAAAGGCGTGGAATTCCTACAGCAAGCTACTCAGAAGTTCTTGGGATGATTTCCAAAAATTTCTACACGATTGCGGTGGCGGGTACGCATGGCAAAACGACGACGACAGCAATGCTGGGAAAGATTCTGGTCGACGCTGGACTCGACCCAACAATAATGGTGGGCAGTTTGCTTAAGGAAAATGGGAGTAATCTGGTACTGGGAAAGAGTAAGTATCTTGTGGTAGAGGCCGATGAATATCGGAAATCGTTCCATTCGCTTGTGCCGTCACTTCTCGTGATTACAAATATTGACGAAGATCATCTGGACTTTTATAAGGATCTGAACGATATCCAACGCTCTTTTTTTGATCTTGCGAAAAAGATCCCCCGAGGAGGCGCCTTAGTGTGTAACGCCGAAGATCCACATCTTTCTCTCCTTGTGCGAGAATCCTTTTCAGACGTTTTTGACTATGGAGAAGAGTCCATCTCGGTAAAACTTTTGGTCCCTGGCGAGCACAACAGAAACAATGCTCGTGCGGCACTTGCAGCTGCACGAATTCTGGGTGTTCCGGAGGAAGTTGCCGTGAGGTCACTCGCGGCTTTTCCTGGTACGTGGCGAAGGTTTGAATACCGAGGGGCTATGAAGACGGGAGCCCTCGTATACGATGACTATGCGCACAATCCACACAAGGTTCGTGCGGCGCTCGCGGGTGCGAGAGAAGCGTTTCCGGACAAGAAGATAGTGGTTGTTTTCCGACCGCATCTCTACAGCCGAACCAAGCTGCTCTTGAGAGAGTTTGGAGAGAGTTTTAACGATGCTGACCAGGTTATTGTTGCAGATATTTATGCTGCGCGGGAGCCGCATGACGAGACGATTCATGCGCGAGACTTAGTTCAGGAAATCCAGAAATCACAACAAAACGCTTCATACATTCCAGATTTTCCATCTATCGAGAAAGAACTAAAGGAAAAAACTAATAAAGATACGCTTGTTATGTTGGTAGGTGCAGGGGACATTTATGATATGGGAGAACTCTTGACAGAACAAGAATAAGTGTTAGGATTCCGTAGGAGTACCAATTTCAGTTCACGCGAAGACGGCCTAAACTGGCTGTTTTCAAGACAATCGGGGGTAACCCAATGAAGATCAATGTGTGCGAGGCGCTCGGCCGGCTTGTGCTGACCATGGTGTTCCTTCTGGGCGGGCTCTCGCTCGGCCAGATGGCGATCACCGAGGCCGGCCGGCACCACCGGAACGTTCCCGCAGTGCCCGCGCTTCAGGAGGCGGTGCACCTCCTGGTTCCGAAGGAAGTGAAGGAAGAACCGGATCTGGTGAGGCGGGAGACGCTGAGGGTGCTCTGGGCGTACGCTCTGTCCATTAGGTCCGGAAAGCCCAGCGAGGGCCTGAAGCGCTTCGCTCTGGGCAAGGGGTGGTACGACCAGACAATCGTGGATCGCTGGGTAAGGGATCCGCAGTTCGACAGCGAGGTCTGCACCCACAACCCGCCGGCCGCCCAGCCGATCGCTGCTGCTCGGGCGTTGATGCGGGCCAAGACCATTCCGGCAGCGATGCCGGACGATCCTGAACCTGCAGTGCGCGTTGAGCGAGAGGGTAACGTGGTTCGGCTCGTTGGCGAAAAGAAGCGAGCACTCGAGCCGAGAGCGGGGAAGCCGAACACGCCGCCGGAGCTCGACGATCTTCTCGCAGAGTGGTCGGCTTACTCCCACAATGGGTTCAGGAGACGCCGCTGGGCAGAGGATCTCGACACGATGATCAGTCGCCGTGAGGAGTGTGAGTCCGAACACCATTCGGTACTCATGGGCGATCCGACCGATGGCAAGAACTGCCTTACGGTTATCGTGTGGCAGGGCGCGGTTCACTACGCGTTCTTGGGTAAGAAGTACATGCGGCTGCGTGCGAAAACGATCGAGATGGCGAAGGCCGAGGTCGATCGTCGTGCCCCTCAGCGGCTTGTCGAGTCGCAGCACCAGTACGCCCAACGGCTGGCCTACCGCAACTCCGGTTTCCGGTACTAGAGTCCCGCCTCTTTCCGAGGCGACTCGATGCCTCCCTCGTACGACAGCTTGCGTGCGGGGGAGTTTTCTATACCATAGGACTTAATATATGACAGGAACTCTATTTGTCGTTGCTACACCCATTGGGAATCTCGAAGATATTACGCTTCGGGCTCTTCGCATACTTACAGAAGTTGACGTTATTTTTTCTGAGGATACGCGCGTAGTAAAAAAACTTCTCGATCACTATGAGATCAAGAAGCCACTCCGGTCGTACAATGCACATGCGAGTGAGAGTCGGCACGCGGAGGCTCTTGGAGATCGGAAGAGCGTCGTGTAGGGAAAGATTGTAGATCTCGGTGGTCGCCGT
>CAYJBK010000053.1:0-7422 GCA_964368365.1 uncultured Candidatus Saccharibacteria bacterium | reverse complement strand
CCCTCCCATGTAGCGAAGTGGAGCTTCTCTTTCCCAGTCCCTGCAATGGGGAAAAGCTTCGGCAAGAGGCTTTTGATGAAAGGAATGTCGCGGAAATAGAATGAGGCTAGGAATTGGCCTATAGTGAACCTGACAGCGTTCGATGTGTCTGTATCGAGTACGTGTTCGTAGAGTACCTTCACATCGTCTGAGAGCGTCTTATTTCCATCGCTATAGGTGAATTGCACAAATGCACGATATGCCTGACCGCGCACAGAGTTTATGGCCACATGTGCCGGTTCATTGGACTCTCGCTTATCGTCCTCAACATCAGGACTACTCTTGATTGAGAGCAAGTATTTGATGATCAAGAGTATTTTTCCTCGATTGTTCTTAAATTCCTGAGAGTCCTTCATTACCGCAAGGATCTCCAATAGAACATCCGCCATCGACTTGTGGACTGTAATCCAATCGGCTAGATAGGAGCGTTCGCCAGCAGGCTCGAACTCTTTCGCTTCGCCAGACTGTCTGATGAGGTCAAAGAAATTGATTATCTGCAGATGTTGTTCGTTGGTGAAAGCTTCCTTAGCTCGGAGAATGTCCTCAACCTGCCTGAGGATTGCATATACATATCCGGGATCAATCGCCTCACGGTCAAAGAACTTATCAAGATTTGAGAGATACTCAATCCTTCGTGTCTTGAAGTCTTCTTTTATTGCATCACCAAGACCCTCTGCACCACGAGGATTTAAGAAGTCGTCGCCTTTATATTGCTCGCTGAGTGCTTTTGGTGTTGCGTCAGTCTTTAGATGGTCAATAAGAGCATCTATTGTTTGTTCCGCCGGATTAAATGGTGACTTATGCGACACCATACCACTGGTAATTTTTCCTACGCTTGGGTGGGGCACGATTTCTCCACTCTTGAGAATCTTCCCGAATACGGGCTCTGCAGTAGCAACTTCATCGGAAGTTAAATACTTCTGAATGTAGGTCAAGATTTCGAGGCCATCTCTCTTTCTCCACTGCTCTCTGTCTTTATCTTCAAGTGTTGCTCCGTGATACTCAATAACTTTTGCAACATACTCACGCTTGGTTGCATCATCAAGCGCACCAAATCCAGCAATGAGTCCTTGGTGATACTCAGCTCCACCGTCAATTTCAAAGTATCTTTCACCAACATTAAATACACGGAATAAAGCCTCTTTTATTTCAGCTATAAATACTTCTGGGCATCTAGTGATTCCATATAGCTTGAGTCTCCAACAAGTCAGACTGTCTGGAAGTGTCGCGATATGGGTAGTATAGATTCTCATTGCTTCAACATCGTTATCACAAACAGCTCCAATGGTAGAACGAATCATTGTCTTGCATGACGCAACAAGATTTTGAATATCTTCTCTGAAATGAGAGCGTTTATTTGTGTCGAGCTCGAGAGTGAATATATCTACATCAAGTAAATAGAATGGCTCCGTAGCATCAAAGACCGTCTCCTCCCGTTCCTTTCCAAGACCAACAATCTCAGCGAGAACATTCAAGAGTAGTGTTAATGACTCCTCCTGATTGGTATTGTTTGCATCAGTAATTACATCGAATATGCCCGTCTCACTTATATCACCGAGATAAAATAGCTTGTCGGATATTGAGAAGCGTTCGGAGTCTGCAAACTCTTCCTTCGCACGGACAGTGAGTATGATTTTGGCAAGGATAAGTAGAGTCTCGTAGTCCTTTGCTTCGCCTAGTCTCTCCACCATCTTCTGATACTCATAACCGGATTTACTGAATGGAGACATCAGTTTCAACCAGTTCTCAGCAAGCACCTTAGGAAGGATTCGTTTGATTTCTTCTGTAGGGAGCAAGCCTGTGATCCAGAAGAACCTATCGATTACTTCAGGGTTGAATGTTTCTTTCGAGATAGGAATAGACAGAATGACATCCGCTACATAGCGCGGCTCTTTTTCAGCCACTCGAGTCAGGTACTCGAGCTCAGGCAAGCGGTATCCATATTTTGTAGGGTCATCTGCCTTCTTCTTCAGCTCTGCGAAAAGATCATTGTCGTAGAACCATTTTATCCATTCCTGTGTCGCGGTTGAAAAGAAGTACCGTTTTGCATCAGAGTTATACCCGATCAATTCTTGAGCAACCTCAATAGACGCGAGCACAACACCAGCTTTCAAGAAATCGTCTATTCTTTTGTGTATTTTGAGCTGGTTCATACAGTTGTTTGTGGGGTTTCTGGGACAACACCAACGCAATATTTTACAAAGATGTCGTTGAGTATGTAAACAAAATCTATGCACACTTTTTCAAACGTTGTTTCTTCATCCTGAAAAAATTTCTCCTTCCTCATCGTCGCGTATCCGTTATTCGGGTAGAGTCGTTGGATAATGCCAAACCTATTGCCTTGAACAAAATGAACAATGTCGGATAGGTACGACCTTATAGAGATAATTCTATCAAGCTGGTCTTTTATTGTTTGATCTGTTGCGTATGTAGGAATACTGCTGTGGGCTTTATAGAAGTCCTCTCCGCCAATATTCACAAACCCTACTATTTCTCTCATCGATGTGGCTGTATGTTGCATCCATAGATCATCGTTGTACTTAACTCCGTCACGAAACATATTTTTCGCGTTTTCTAAATTCTTTTTTACCTCAACGCTTTGGTGCTTTGTTCCTTCTGACATATTCAAAACGACCTGCATGTATGTTGAGAAGGAAGTGATTACCGCATCAGGTATATCAACGAACTTCTCCGGCTTCTGGTTTGGGAGAACCGGCTGTGGCTCAGTAACTGGAATCCCAGACCCTGCTATTGCATTGTCGCGTAGCTCATCCATACCTATTTTTCTACAGCGACAAGTGGTTTTAACTTGTTCACCAAAGACATTACTTCCTCGACCTTTTTTACGATGCGTTTTTGTTCTGCAAGTGGTGGCAAAGGTATAAGTGCTTTCTCGATATCTTTTAAATACAGAGCACCAACAGCCATACCCTTTCTCATTAACCCAATTTGAGAAACGCCTGATTGAGTTCTTAAATAATATTTACAGTAATCAGATGTGGTACTGTCGTAAAATTTAATAAGGATTACACTACCCATCAAACAAAAAGGTTCTTCTATGTTTACTATTGTAGTACGACCAATGGTGCCCCTACTACAAATCAGAAGGTCTCCTTTTTCTGGATGACAACGTGCCCAGAATTTCTTCGCATCCTCTTTTGTGACGTAATCAACGTTTTGAAACGTAACCCCAGCTTCAACAACATTTTTTGCTGTTACTAACGGAATGCCAGCCGC
Source organism: uncultured Candidatus Saccharibacteria bacterium (assembly GCA_964368365.1). Taxonomy (GTDB): domain Bacteria; phylum Patescibacteriota; class Minisyncoccia; order Phycocordibacterales; family JBBUBG01; genus CAYJBK01. Next base: position 4,146 of record CAYJBK010000053.1, on the reverse strand, counting down.
ATGCTTTCCGGGCGAGATATGCTCACCGTCGGTAATAAGGTCAACGAGCTTAGACATTCGCGCCCATTTCCATGATCGAGGTATCTCAAACGGTATAACTTCTTGGGTAATCGGGGCGAAGTCCTTTACCTTCTTTTTTCGACCCTCAACTCTATCCGCTCGTCGTTTTTGTATTTCGGTGTATAAATCCTCGGCAATACCCTCACTCTTTTTTTGTGGGACCAACTGACCAGATACCGCCAGTGTAAGCAACGCCCCCTCGAGTTCCTTGAGGTCGGCGGGAGTCCTTATGAGCTCGACAAGATGTTCAAATGCAATCTTTGGTTCACCTTTACCGAGCGAATCCATAACACTACGAACAAGTCGCGCACGGACTTCGTCTCGTGCTAGCTTTCTTGCTTCGAGAACGTCGAGTTGCTTCATAACCTCGGCAACCTTCTCCACGATACGCTTTTGCTCAGAGAGTGGGGGTAATGGAAGTAGTGTGTTCTTCAAGTTGTCTTGTGTGATCTGGTTTATCGTCGTTGTACTTACTCCATCGAGCAGGTTTCTGAAAATTGGCGACTTTAGAAAGATTTCAACGTAGGGATTATACAAACTTCGATATATGGCCATAAAAGCACCGAAGGCCATAGGCTCCTGCAGATTACGAATCATTGCTGTTTTACCCACTAAAGCCTTACTCCCATTCCGCGCGCAGACCAAAAGGTCACCGTCTTGAACCAGTACACTATCTTTTACTAATTTCTTGACTCGCACCAACTCCCTCAAGTCGAGTAATCCATTCTGAACGTTTGTGGATCGCAGAACTGGAGTCCCTGTATCTGATATGTCAGTGGGAGAATAGGTTAATCCGATGTTGGTATATCCAATTTGATTTAGTTTTACCCACTTCCAAGACGAGGGGATTTTAAAAGGGATTTCTTCTTGCTCTATCAAAGCAACATCCTTTATCTTCCTCTTTAATCCAGCCTGTCGCTCTTCTTCCTTTACACGCTCAGCCTGAATTTTAGAATAGAGATCCTCGGCAGTCCCATCTTTCTTATCTTGCGGGACGAGTTTCCCGGACACAGCAAGAGCAAGAACAGCTTTTCGCAGTCGTTCAACTCCGTCAGGAACCTCTATGAAGTCATCGATATTATCGGCGACAATTTTAACGTCATTTGGTGTCATGGTGTGAAAGAGCGTCAGTGATGACTGCGCGGATTTGTTCGAGCACTTCCTTCACGTCCTTTTGCTTTGTGTGATAGGTCGCAAGCAGTTCTTCTGGAGACTCGAGAACATCTACCGGCGTTCGAGGGTTCTTGATATCTAGGTTGTAGTTACGCTTTACGATCTCATCGATTGAAACTTTCCAAGCGTGATCGTTTTCAACGCGTTTGTTCCACCACTTTTTCTCCACCTCAAACTCCTCGACGTGGATAGGGTTGGTCATGGAATAAGCTTTCTGTCCATCAGGGAAAGGATGCTCGTAATACCAGATCTCTTTGGTTGGCTCACCTTTGGTGAAGAAGAGGAGGTTTGTGGCAATGCTCGTGTATGGAGCAAACACACTCTTCGGTAGTCGGACAATCGTGTGGAGATTGCATTCCTCAAGCAATGCCTTCTTGAGAGCAGTTTTCATACCCTCACCAAAGAGGGTCCCGTCTGGAAGCACTAGACCTGCGCGACCGTTTTTCTTGAGTAAACGCATGATAAGGACCAAGAACAGGTCCGCAGTCTCACGTGTCTGAAACTCTTTTGGAAAATTCGACTCGATACCTGGCTCTTCTGTGCCTCCGAATGGTGGGTTTGTTACAACACAGCTCACCTTATCAGTATCAGTGTATTCACGAAGAGGTCTTTCGAGTGTGTTGCCACGTCGCATGGTCACGGGCTCTTCAATGCCGTGGAGCATCATGTTCGTGATAAGAAGCATGAACGGAAGAGGCTTCTTTTCTACACCGTAAATACTCTGCTGAATCCTCTGCTCATCCTTCACAGACTTCACCTGCTTTCTCAAATGCTCAAGTGAATGGACTAAGAAGCCGCCGGTGCCAACGGCTGGGTCAAGTACCGACTCTCCAATCTTTGGATCAACCATCTCCACAATGAACTGTGTGACGGCACGTGGTGTGTACATTTCTCCGAAGTTGCCAGCACTTTGAAGACTCTTGAGTAAGCGCTCGTATATCTCATTGAAAGCATGTCGATCTTTTGATGCATTGAAATCGATCTCGTTTATTTTGTTGATGACCTGCTTGAGAAGCGTACCCTTACGCATGAAGTTATAGACATCTTGAAATGCCATGCGTGTAAGGTCGGTTCTCTTATTGCCGCCTTCGGGAAGTTCTCGAAGCCTTGGTAAGAGATCGTTGTTTACAAACTCGATGAGTTTATCGCCAGTCATTCCATCAAGTGGACCAGCCCAAGTACGCCACTGATACTTCTTCGGCAACGTTGGCACAAACTTTTCTTTGCGAATCTCAAGTGCCTTGTCCTCATCGTCGAGAATCTTAAGGAAGATAAGCCACACCATCTGCGAAAGGCGTGTTGCATCACCATCGACGCCGATGTCTTGGCGCATGATATCTTGAATTGATTTGATTGTTGCAGGAGTAAACATATTTTTATTGTGTGTACATTACGTCGAGAAGTTCATCGACCATTTTGAAATATCCATCCTTTCCACCAAAAAGAGAGACGAGCTCGTAATCGGTACCGAGTGAACGCAGGGGTTCCAGTGTAAGGATACGAACACTCTCGATATCCTTAAGCGTGACATCTGTGTATTTCTGTAGAAGTGCTTCTATTACTTCACGTGCCTTGCCACTGTATTTGTCGAGGTAATTTGAGCGACGCACCGCATCAATACGCTCGTTCTTTCTCATCATCTTTTTGTCATAGGCAACGTGCATGACAAGATCGAATAGGTCAAACTCAGCTCCAACCTGTTTTTGCAGTTCTTCAAGTGGAATGCCACTTGCGTCTATTTGATCAATGATTGCTTGACGACGTTCTGCCGTCTGCCATGCCGTGAAGAAACTCTCGAGTGTTGGATAATGAGCAAGGATATTTTTGCGTGTGAAGTCTGTGAGTGACTGCGTGAGGAGCTTTCCGTCAGGACCTAAATATTGCACCTGCTCCTTTACGACTGCATATGGAACTCCGCTTAGTTTAAAGACAGGGGGTCTTTCAGTGACTGTAATATCTCCACCTTGTGAGATAACTGCATCAACGAGAATGTCTTCATCGAGTTTTTCCTCGACAGATACATCTTGAGGATCCTGTTCTTCAAGGGTCTCCGCAATATCTTCATCGCCCTTAATTTCAAACACGCGCTCAGCTACACCATCAAAGCCAGGGTCTGCAAAGAGTTTTGTAACACCCTGGAAATCCATGATGGTAAACCACATTTTCCCCTTATCTTCTCGAACACGGGTCCCACGTCCGATAATTTGTTTGAATTCGGTCATGCTCTCAATCGGCTTATCGAGCACGATGAGTTTGCAGGTCTGCGCGTCCACACCCGTTGAAAGAAGCTGAGAAGTTGTGACTATCGTCGGAAACTTTTCCTCTGGGTCAATGAATCGGTCGAGTTGATTTTTACCTTCTTCATCGTCACCAGTAATGCGCATGACGTAACGAACGTCTTCTCGCGCTCTTTCTCCAGCCGCGTTCACAAGAGCAGAGCGCATACGCTCTGCGTGTGCAGTGGTTCGACAAAAGACGATCGATTTTGCATAAGGATCTTCGACAGCAGAAAAATATTCCATAATCTTTTCAGCAATTACTTTCTCACGCTGAGGAAAGATGACAGACTTATTTATATCGCGGAGTTCATAAACACGATCTTCAACAAGATTTCCATTATCATCCAGTGTTCCATGTGCTGGACGCCAGCCTGTAATGTCATTATCGAGGAGTATTCGCAATACCTTGTATGGTGCCAAAAATCCATCGTCTATTCCTTGCTTGAGTGAGTACGTGTAAATAGCATCCCCAAAGTAATGAGTAGTGCTAGTGTCTGTGGTTTCTTTTGGTGTTGCCGTTAGACCAAGGTGAGTAGCATCTGTAAAGTGGTCAAGAATTTCATGCCACTGACTATCTTCAGATGCACTGCCACGATGACACTCATCAACAACGATGAGATCAAAGAAGATCGGA
>CAYJBK010000052.1:0-7431 GCA_964368365.1 uncultured Candidatus Saccharibacteria bacterium | reverse complement strand
CCATTTTTATAAAATCGTAGACAGTATTGCCCGCAAGCAGGTCAAGAGTCGTGGTTTCAACTTTCACCGGGATAAACGCATGATTCGACTGCTCGCGAAAGAACGAGCTCCCCTCGGTGTTACTTTCAGTGCTTTTCCAAAAAAAAGCCTGGCCGGCGGTGTCGGAAAGTGCCACAATCTTGAAATCGCGAACATGCTGGGCAAGCAACCCTCTACACGCCTCATTCGCCTCGATGCTCAAGACATCCGCCTCTGGCCAGAGAGCCCCAACAAGCACCGACCACCCACCATGATGCGCTCCAATGTCCAAGATAGAGCCAGGCTTAAAACCCAAAGTGCGTAGGTGTAAAAGCCGCTCCCACTGTGGGCGAAACGAGTCATTCAGAAGAGCGGGATAGCGAGGGTCCATTTCGCACCCAATCCTAGCATAAAGCACCATAAATGATATGCTTCTCCTATGAAAATCGCTGTTTACAGCATCGCAAAAAATGAAGAAAAGTTTACTCCGCGATGGGCAGCTTCAGCAGCCGATGCCGACTACCGTATCGTGCTCGATACCGGAAGTACCGACAATACCGTCTCCGCTCTCAGAGCAGCCGGAGTCACTGTACACCAAAAGGCCATAACTCCGTGGCGGTTTGACACGGCGCGGAACGAAGCACTCGCGCTTGTGCCGCAAGATGCAGATGTGTGCATCTCACTCGACCTCGACGAAGTGCTCGTCCCCGGATGGCGAAAGGCACTTGAACACGCATGGACATCATCCACCACGCTCCTTCGCTATCCTTTTGTTTCCACCTGGAAAGCCGATGGCATAACACCAAACACCACCTCCTATGGCTTCAAAATTCACGCTCGGCACGGATATCGATGGCACTATGCGATCCACGAAATATTACGCCCGCTCGGTGCACACAAAGAAACCTTTACCACTGAGTTGAAGATCGAGCAGTATCAAGATCCAAAAAAAGATCGATCACACTTTCGAAAAACACTCGAGGAGCTGACAAAAACCGAGCCTGACGAACCCCGCTATCACATGTATCTGGGGCGAGACTACTTCGATGCTGGCCTCTATGAAAAAGCGATCGAGGAAACAGAAAAGTTTGTGGCGTCTCCCACTATTGCCGACCCCAGAGAACGTGCCTTCGGATTTCGCGTACTCGCCTGGTCTCATGGATATCTCGGACACAGCCGCAACACCGTGATTCAATGCCTCTTAAAAGCAGTAGCTGAATCCCCCAACGAGCGGGAGCCGTGGGTACACCTTGCAATCGAGCTCGCCGAGGTTAATAACTGGCCCAACTGTTTCTCCGCTGCGGGAAACGCACTTGCAATCAAGCGACAAGAAAACAGCTATATTGTAGACCAAAGCGTGTGGGGTCCGCTCCCGCAAGAGCTGTTCCTCAAGAGCGGCCGCGCACTCGGGATTCCTGACGCGCAGCTCAGTCGCTTCCTCAGCCATGGACTATAATGCGGCGCACCAGGGGGCATGCCAGATCGCTGAGTACGGTCTCATCGACGAGGCTCTGCCGTACTTTAAGCTCGCCCGGGACCTAAACCCAACTGATCCGTATAGCCAAAGCGAATACGCCTACAGCCTCCACTTCACACACACCGCGCCCGAAGTGCAGTTTGCCGAAAACAGGCGCTATGCAGAGCTATTTGAGCCGTGGGGACGTATCGAGATGCCGCCCCACCCTCCAAAGGCGAACGGGAAAATCCGGCTCGGCTACCTCTCGCCGGACTTCTTCAACCACACGTCACATAGCCTGAACGAGCCCATACTCCACTATCACGACAAGTCGCAGTTTGAGCTCTACCTCTATTACACCAACAATAAATTCGATGAGCATACCGAGATAATAAAAAAGTATGCCGATGTGTGGCGGACAATTGAAGCACAGGAAACGGACCAACTTGTGGAGCAAATCAGAAAAGACAAGATCGATATTTTAATCGATCTCGCGGGCCACACGAGCCGTCATAGCCTCCCCGTCTTTGCCAAACGCGCAGCACCCATTCAGATGTCGTGGTACGGGTATATGGACTCGACTGGCCTCGCAAACATGGACTAGCGCATCACTGATGCGTGGAGAGCCCCACTCGATACCCAAATACCGTACACCGAGAAGCTGCTTCGCCTTCCGAGTTCTTACACGTTTCTCCCCGCACCAGGAAGCCCTCCACCAAGCCTGAGTCTACCCATGGAAAAAAACGGCTATATCACCTTCGGCTCGCTCAACAACTCTCTCAAAGTAACCCCAGAGGTGCTTGCACTTTGGACTGACCTTCTCCGCGCTGAGCCGAGATCAAAACTTTCGCTCACTGAGTCGATCACCGACTCAAAATACAACGAATATATTTCTACCTATTTTAAGAATCAAGCAATTGCTGCCAACCGCATCGTGATCCGCAAGCGCGTACCGATCCCTGCCTTCCTCCGAGAAATCGATCAGATCGACGTAGCACTCGACACGTTTCCCTACACAGGAGGAATCACCACCTATCAGGCGCTTGCCATGGGTGTGCCAACCATTACCCTTGAAGGCATGAGCGAATACGAACGGAACTGCGCGGCTATCCTTCGCGAAGCGACACTCGATCAGTGTGTAGCACAAACAAAAGAAAAGTATCTTGAAAAAGTGCTGACTCTTCCCTATCAAGCGACCGTTTTGAAAAAAATCCGAAAGGAGCTACCTGGGGCTCTGCGAAAGAAAGCACCAAGCTGTACACGCGAGCTTGGAACGACTCTTCTCGCAATCATAGAAAAGCATCCGCCAGCTACGCTGTATTCCGGATAGCAATCGAATGAGAATCTCCACCTGTAATATCGGTCCAACCGGTAAGGGTCCCGATCTGGACGGGGGAGGAGCGGCTAACTTTAGCCGAGTCACCCAATTGACTATCTGTTCCTACCCCCCATGCCCAGACGGTATTGTCTGTTTTACGAGCAAGCGAGTGACTAATTCCTCCAACAGCGGCAGCCCAATCAGTAAGGGTCCCGATCTGGACGGGGGAGGAGCGGTTAGCGGTAGTCGCTGTCTCACCAAGCTGACCGTTCGAACCAATTCCCCAAACCCAGAGAGTACCCTCGGTCTTAACAGCAAGAGAGTGACTATGGCCTATCCCGATCGACGCCCAAGCAGTAAGCGTGCCGATCTGGACGGGAGAAAACCGAGTACCATCTTCGTTATTTCCAAGCTGACCGGAAGTAGCAAGACCCCAAGAAAAAAGCGTGCTGTCGGTTTTGGTGGCGAGGGAATGTGATTCACCCGCAGATACCAACGACCAGCTCGTAAGCGTACCGATCTGGACCGGCGAGGAGCGGTTTATCTTTGCCGAATCTCCAAGCTGACCCGCAGTAGTACCCAATCCCCATGCCCATAATGTACCATCGGTTTTGGTGGCGAGGGAGTGGGAGACACTTCCGGTAGCGGCAGCCCAATCAGTAAGAGTGCCAATCTGGACGGGGGAGGAGCGACTTGCTATAGTGCTGACCTGACCGAGCGTACCACTTGCACCATCCCCCCACGCCCAGATGGTGCCGTCGGTTTTGGTGGCGAGGGAGTGAGAAAATCCACCTGCGACCGAAGCCCAGGAAGTAAGCGTACCGATTTGGATAGGAGACGAACGACTTGCTGTGGTTGTAATCTCGCCAAGCGGACCAGTATTACCTTGCCCCCACGCCCAGATGGTGCCGTCGGTCTTTTTAGCTAGAGAATGAACGCCACCTGCCGCCACAGCAGCCCAATCGGTCAATGTTCCAATCTGAACGGGAGAGGAGCGGGTGGCGGCAACTGTAGTCTCGGCAAGCTGACCACTGGTTCCTGTCCCCCACGCCCAGATGGTGCCGTCGGTTTTAGTAGCAAGAGAATGTGAGCTTGATCCATGCTGCGAAATAGTTGCCCAATCAGTAAGGGTCCCGATCTGGACGGGGGAGGAGCGATTGGCAATAGTTGTAGCTTCACCGAGCGCACCAGTGTTGCCCGCCCCCCACGCCCAGATGGTGCCGTCGGTTTTGCGGGCGAGGGAGTGAGTTCTTGATGCCGCAACAGAGCTCCAACTGGTAAGCGTACCAATCTGAACAGGGGAAGAACGAGAAACAGCTGCTGTAATCTCACCCAATAGACCATTACTACCCAGTCCCCACGCCCAGATGGTGCCGTCGGTTTTGCGGGCGAGGGAGTGGGAAAATCCACCTGCGACCGAAGCCCAGTCAACCAGAGCACCAACCTGAACAGGAGAAAATCGAATAACCTCTTCGTTGTTACCTAATTGACCAAACGTAGTTATCCCCCACGCCCAGATGGTGCCGTCGGTTTTGCGGGCGAGGGAGTGGGAACCACCTAACGTAACCGAACTCCAGCTCGTGAGCGTACCGATCTGGACGGGGGAGGAGCGAGCAACTTTTGTTAAATCCCCCACTTGTCCGGAAGTACCAGCTCCCCACGCCCAAAGCGTACCATCACTCTTTACTGAACTAGTATGAAGACCCAATCCCCGACCGAGAGACAACCAATCGGTAAGCGTACCGATCTGGACCGGCGAGGAGCGACTGACGGCAGAAGGCGCTTGACCAAGCTGACCACTAGTGCCCAGTCCCCACGCCCAGATGGTGCCATTGGTTTTGGTGGCGAGGGAGTGGGATTCTCCGGCGGCGACGGCTAATGCCCAATCGGTAAGCGTACCGATCTGGACGGGAGAGGAGCGAGTCGTAGTTACCGTCACTTGACCAAGCTGACCGAAATTTCCCAGTCCCCACGCCCAGATGGTGCCGTCGGTTTTGTACGCCACGGTATGAGAAGTACTCGCCGAGACAGTGGTCCACTTGTGTGCAGCTCCGATTGCCGTAGGAGAAAAGCGCGTTCCGTCTTCATTATTATCCAACTGACCACTTGTACCCACTCCCCACGCCCAGATAGTACCGTCGGTTTTACGAGCAAGTGTGTGGGTACCTCCTCCACTTACGGTAGCCCAATCGGTAAGCGTCCCGATCTGGACGGGGGAGGAACGGTTGACCTTCAATCCATCCCCAATTTTTCCCTGGGTCGCCTCACCCCACGCCCACAAAGTACCATCGTTCTTCATAGCAAATGAATGACCGTCACCAGCATCCACCGTCGCCCAGTCGGTCAAGGTGCCAATCTGGACTGGAGAGGAACGGACGGCCGCAACGGTAACTTGTGCAAGCTGACCATTATTGCCCGAACCCCACGCCCAGATGGTGCCGTCGGTTTTGCGGGCAAGTACGTGAGCAATCCCGCTGGATATTGTAGCCCAGTCGGTCAAGGTGCCAATCTGGACGGGAGAGGACCGGTTTGCTGTAGCGGTCACTTGAGCAAGCTGGCCAGTGCTATCTGCCCCCCACGCCCAGATGGTGCTGTCAGTTTTTCGAGCGACAGCATGTGATGACCCTGAACCAATACTCGCCCAGTCGGTCAAGGTGCCAATCTGAACAGGGGAGGAACGGTTGGCGGTAGTAGCGACTTGAGCAAGCTGGCCGGAACTATCTGACCCCCAGGCCCAGATGGTGCTGTCAGTTTTTCGGCTGATAGTATATGTCGTACCAGCATCCACTGTCGCCCAGTCAGTAAGCGTCCCGATCTGGACGGGGGAAGAACGGCTAACGGAGACGGTCACTTGAGCAAGCTGGCCGGAAGTTCCTATTCCCCACCCCCAAAGAGTACTCTCGTTTTTTATAGCAAAAGAGTTCGCTCCAGCACTAGCAACAGCAACAGCCCAGTCGGTCAAAGTACCGATCTGGACGGGAGAGGAGCGGTTGGCGATGTCAGTAGTTTGACCGAGCTGGCCAACATTGGCGTTTCCCCACGCCCAGATTGTACTGTCGGTTTTGCGGGCAACAGAATGACCCGGTCCCGCAAAAATAGAACTCCAGCTAGTCAAAGTACCCACCTGCACAGGTGACGCCCTTGTTCCGTCTTCGTCGTTCCCCACCTGACCCGCACCTGTCGTATCCCCCCACCCAAAAAGCTGGAGCGTTTGGACTACTACCGCAGTCGCTGCAATAATTAACCGATCTCGGAGCATATGCCTTTATTATATCACGCGTTGCGCTTTGTTCTAAGAATTTCTGTGAAAAGCTCCTCCCATTCGGCACATATACGCTCCCAGCTAAATCGAGCATGTGCAACCCGTCGAATTTCAGTATGGAATTCTTGCCGTTTCTCAGGCGGAAATACATACCACCGATCAATCTCTCGCAAAACATCATCAGTAAATTCTTGAGTACCCGGATCAAACGGCGATCGATACCCGGTGAAATTTGTCGTCGCGAGCGCACCAACCGAGGACGTGATCCCATAGCATCCCGCCATCTGCGTCTCGGCACTACTAATACAAAAAAGTTCCTCGTATGTGCATGGATACAGGTGGATCTCCGATTCCCGCTCGTGTCGCAAAAGTTCACTTCGAGGAATACACCCTAGAAACCGAACCCCGGGCATCGCACGGAAAAGCTCGTAATACTCTTCATTTCCCGCATACCGTCCCCGTGTCCAGAGGCGGAAATCACTTGTAACGACAAGTGTGGCCTCAGGATATCGGGCCCTGATGAGCGGCCAAAGCTCGGCAAGATGAACAAGTCCACGGCCAGGGATACTATTATAGATAAACTGGTACGGTGTCTTCTCGGTGACTGGAAACTCCTCGGGCTCACAGCCAATTTCTATCACCCGCATCTTGTTTTGAGCCTCAGTAAGGCTGCACCGGCGCATATGATCCTGCCGCTGATACTCTGAAATCCCCACCATGCCGTCTACCTGTGCATACCATTGCCGCTGGTATGCCTGGTCGAACTGATCCGTAGACCACCCAACCCGAATTACAGCCTTTGCCGGAATCGTCTCCTCGGGCTGTGGCGTTCGGAAACTTATCAACACATCTCGGTCGTCCCCATTCCTAAACACCCCGGCATTTCTAAAGGAAACCCCTTCGTACACCCCTGGGGTGTGGGGGTTGTTGTAAATTCTAATCACATGCCCTCGCCGAGTCATGTGCCGGGCCCACTGAAGCAGCATGAGTTCGCTCCCGCCCACCCCCGTCTCAATATCGTTCGGGATCACCCCTGTCGTAGAGCCCGGCAGAGTAAGAATATCGATTTTCATCTTACTACGATTTGACTTTGTAAAACCCCTAACTCTCCATTATTTCACTCTTAAGATTAAGAGTTTCTCTCTGAAAAAAAGAATGCCATTCTTCAGGCGCGAGAGGGGTGATGAGTCGAGGCGGATCAACAGCCTCTTTTGCTTTCAAAAATTGATTCGCGAGTTGGAAAGGATCAATGTGCCAATCAAACTTTACTTTCGCATTTTTAATAAGATCCTTGATCGTATAGCTTTCCCTTATACAAATCATATACAGATCAATATAATCTCTCTGAACAGATCTTTGATAGATTGAAAAGAGTTT
>CAYJBK010000051.1:0-7444 GCA_964368365.1 uncultured Candidatus Saccharibacteria bacterium | reverse complement strand
GGGAGTTCAGACGTGTGCTCTTCCGATCTCTCATCGAATCGGCAGTAGCATTACCCCAACAAAAAGCTTTTGGGAAAGAGCTGTACACAAATATCTTTGAGAAAGCAGCGGTTTATGCTCGAAATATTGTCGCCAATCATCCCTTTTTGGACGGAAACAAACGAGCAGCCATGGTGACATGCGCAACATTTTTATCACTGAACGGACATGAAATAAATGCACCAAGAGGTTCGGTTGAGAAATTTGCCCATGCAATAATCGAGAAAAAGCTCGAGATTAAGGAAATTGCGCAGTGGCTAGAGAAAAATTCCAAGAAAATATGAAACCAGAAAAACGAGTCAAAATACCTCTAACAAAAGACGTCTACCGACTCCTCGAGAAGGGCGCAAAAGAAGCTGGATACAAGACAGTCGATGATTTTTTCGTCTTTCTTGTGCACCGTGATCTCGGATTAAAAAGGCGAAACTAGCCCTGCGCAGATTTAGAAAAGGGGAGCGACTCCACATGGACTTTCTCGATTGTTTCTGTGGGATAAAAGCCTTGCTTCCATCTATGCTGTCCTAAAACTTCAGACCCCTGGAGAGTCACTCTCCGAAAAACTCCGGGATGTTTTTGCTCAATGAACCAAAGCGACTTCCAAATTAGAAAAAGCATCAGCTTGGGTTCATTCCGATTAATCAAGGCGTTCCAGTACACCACATCACGGCGAGCTGTAAAAAACCCAACACCAATAAGTCTCCCATCTTCCACGTATGCCAACCGGACCTTCTCTTTAATAGTTTCGTCAAAAAAGAAAACGTGGGCATCGTGCACCTCTTTGGAATTTTCCACACCTTTCTCCTCCAAATATTGTGAATTAATGTGGAGTAGCTTCCGGGCTTCTGTCTCGTATTTCTTCTCATAGGGAACAGCTTCGATGTTTCTCGTGCGGAGAAACTTTCGAATAATCGTTCTGCTTGTGCTCTTAATACCGTGCCTTTTTAGCTCGATATTTGCTTGCATATCAGCAACCGTTTGCGGATACGTGTTGTCGTCTCGCATCGAATATGCGCTCCAAGGCTCAGCGCGAAGGCGAAAACCCACTCTCGCGAGGCTTAGAACTTCGGCCGGAAGGACATTTTTGATAACGACCTGGAGCTTCCACCGCGCCCCGATCTCAAGAAGTCTTCTCAGCAGCTCTTCGGTATGTGGGCCAAGCCGATTAACAACCACAAGCTGGTGGCGATTGCGAATCCAAAAGTAGATAACCGAGTGCTTCCCCTCAAGCACAAGTCCGTGCTTCCGTGTTGCCTGAAGAATATACGCCCAATTGTATTCAAAAGAAGAAACGTTTACCCCGCTTCCATCAACATGCGCGTAAAAAGTATCTTCCTCGTTTCCCGAGAATTTGCGGATATCCTTGTTGAGAATTGGAATAAAAAGTCTTTTAAGTATGGTCATCTTTTTTCGTTTAGTGGTAAAACAAACCGCGGTGTCGTGAGACGACCGCGGTTTTGTTGCCGGCAGGGAACACACATCATTCTTGGACAGGATCGGCGGCGCAGAACTGAAACTTGAACTCTTCGTAACCCCCGCCGTAGTAAGAATGCCCGTAACAATCATCGCTCATTATCCCTAGGGCGGCTCGGAAATTGCAGGCCACCTCCTGGCTATATACTGCACCTGTGAGAACATTCATCTTGCGGATATACTCGTAGTCCGAGGGGAGCCAGGGAGCGCGACACTCCCTCATTTTTACCACCACACGGTTTCCTTGCCGCTCTCGCGCATACAGGATAATGTCAACAGCATTAAACACATCAACCAGATTGCACCGAGCGAAGAACTGCATTGCGATGAGAGCGTACATCTGGGCTTCTGTGGTGATGACCTTGAACATCTCCGGGGATCTGTAGGGATTGGCCCTGAGTCGGTTGAGCTCCTTTCTGGCTAGTTCGATCATTTCCTGTTCACTCAGCGGTTCCTGGAATCTGATATAACCTTGGTAGTTCACGGCACATCTCCTAAGTTGTTGAGAACTGTTTATTGCCCTCCGAACTCTGGAAACATTATGCCACCGGTTTGCTAAACTGTCCATTATGTCGACACATTAACTGTATACTTGACTTTCATGTTGTAAAATAATAGTATTTATGGTGTCCATATATTGGACATTTTAATGAAAAACATCAAAAATCTGGCGCTTTTGAAGGAGATTGGGCTCACTGACGAGGAGGCAGCTGTCTATCTTGCTGGCCTTTCTTTGGGTAAAACGACGATCCTTAAGCTCGCTCGGGCCACAGAAATCAAGCGAAGTAACGTATATAGAATCGTCGAAACGCTTAAAAATCGGGGCTTGATGAGTATGGGGCTTGCCGGGCTTAAAAATGTGTACATTGCAGAGAGCCCTGAAAAGCTCGAGATCATGCTAGAGCGCAGGACGAAAGAATTGAAGTCGCAGCTTCCCGAACTTCTCGGACTCTATAACCTCAAAGGAAGCGAAAGCCTTATAAAATACTATACGGGGGTAGAAGCGATGAAACAGCTCTACCGCGAGACACTGCGGGACATTAAATCTGGCGAAGATTACCTCGTGATCACAAACCAGGAAAAGTGGCATGCCATCGATCCATCCTTCGCGCAGTCATATATCGAAGATCGGGCGAAGCTGAATATAAAAACACGATTGCTTTTCCAAGATTCACCCATCGCCCGAGAACATAAAAAATTTGAGCGAAATTTTAATGAGGAGGTGCGGATTTTACCCGAAAGGACTGCGCTGAACGTTGACACCATTCTCATGCCAAACAAACTCATCGTGCTCGACCTCGGTGAACCGTATATGACAGTCGTAATCGAGAATAAGAGCATCGTCGACCTCCACAAAGAGATGTTCGAACTCGTCTGGAAATCAACCCCCAAGGATTCACCTGCCACATAATTTCGCGCTGGGATCTGTTCATCTGTTCAACACTCAGTGTTGAACAGATTGGTGTTGTATAGTATTGCCCACAGTGGAGCAATCTGTGCGGGCATTTTTAAGTGCAAAAAGATGTGCGGCACGGTATGCTGAAAACAATGAATAATATTCGACTTTTTTCGATCATAGGCGTCCTTAAGGGCGCCTATTTCTATATCCCTATTTTCTCCCTCTATCTACTCTCGGCCGGCGTGCCACTTTCCGCTATTGTCATCGGAAACATCTTCTGGTCGCTCGGCGCGTTCATCGGCGAGGTACCGACGGGCATTTTTGCAGATACATATGGGCAGAAAGCTGCCATTGTCTTGGGATATTTACTCGAAGCGCTCGGCATGCTTATTGTCTTCTTTCATCCAAGCATCCCTGGACTCTATGTCTACTATGCAGTGAGTGGCTTTGCGTATTCATTTTTGAGCGGCAGCGAGGAGGCACTCCTCTACGAGTCTGTGCGCCACGAAAAACGAACTGATTTTCAGAAAGTGTACGGACGTTTTCTTTCAAACGAACAGTTGGGTTTTGTCTCCTCAAGTGCACTCGCAGGTATTCTCTATCACTTCTTTGGTGCCACCGTTTTTGTTCCGCTGCTTCTCGCCACGTCACTTTCCTTTTTTGTTGCAACAACTCTCGCGTGCTTACTCGAGAACCACCGCGCAAAAATACACAACCCATCGGAGGGAGCCGGCATGTGGGCAGTACTGAGAGAAAGCGCCTCGCTTATTCGCAGAAACGAGATCATTCTTACCCTCACCATTGTTTCTGTGCTCACCGTTTCAGGGCAATACCTGCTCCAAGCTGTCTATCAGCCTCACTTTGAGGCACACGGTGTTCCAGCACTCTGGATAGGACTGGTAGTTGCGTTTGGCACGCTACTCAACGCTCTTGCGACTCGATACATATACATACTTGAAAAGCACCTTTCCCTCGAAAAAATCTTACTGCTCATCAACGGAACACAGGGAGTGCTCTTCGTTCTGCTTGCCTGGTTAGTACATCCCGCCATCCTTGTTCTTCTGTATATCGGCGCCGCCGGGCTTTTCAATTTGCAAGTACCCATAGTTTCAGACTACATCAATCCGCGCACCAGTTCCCATATCCGTACCACCGTTCTTTCCGGGATGTCATTTATAAAACGATTCTTTGAGCTTTTCTTGGGTATAGCATTGGGAAAAATTGTCGGACTATGGGGCATAGAAGCAAGTCTTCTCACGCAGGGAATGTACCTTCTTCTGGGAATCGGCATCAGTTATTACCTTCTGGTGCGCTGTGGCTGTGCACACAAGGTAGAGAACCCAGACGGGGAACAGCTCGAGTTCAGCACTCAAAAGCCATAAAAAACGAAGCGCGTCCCAGTCCATCGGGGGACCAGAACGCGCTCACTGACTGGCAGGCCAAGGATGGCCTGCTTCGCCTAACTGCAGGCGATGACCCGCGTAACCGGCTCCGCGGGAGGAGAGTTGGGAATCGGCGGGTTTTCCTCGAGGAGGCTCTCGATGAGTCGGCAGCACTCGCGCGCCTTCCTCTCGAATGAGCCGTCAGCGGGAATGATGATCCGGCGGGGATGCCCCGAGTAGACCTCGAGGAGCTTCGCATCGAACTCACGCGCTTCAGCAGCGGTGTCGATGTTGAAGGGATTCTCGCGCCGCTTGATCTTCTCGTATTCTTCAGGGCTCTTGACCGCGGCCGAGGAGATGTGGATGATCGCACGGTAGCGGTCGAACACCTTCTCCGGCCGCTTGTGTTCCGGTCCGATGTTTTTCTCGCCGTAGACCTCCTCGGGCACGTACTCTTCGCAGAATTTCTTGACGGAAACTCCGGCGAAAACCGCGCCGTCGAGGATCGGGCGATCGACGAGCATAATGCACGCGCCCGCCTCGTAGGCAAGGTCCGTGTAGTACCGCTCGAGATCGAAGGTGGTTCGCGCCACGCCCTTCTGGAACAACTGCTTGATCGGACTCCGCACCTCGTGGGGAACCGCGCGGGGATGCGGGACCCCGGCTTGAAGGAAGATCGTGGCGACCTCAGGCAGAACAAGAACTCCTCGATCAGCGAACCGCTTGGCGATACGTGCGAAGAGGAGTCGCCGTCCGGAACCGCCCGGAGCACCCGTGACCCCAACTCTGAAAGTTGGGTACTTATCTTTAGGAGTTTCGATCGGGAACCTCGCTTTCTCGTGTTAAAAAAGAATGACCCCTACAAGAATATGCTCGTCCAGGAGGAAGAGCAAGCAGATAATACGCAAAGAAGAACCACCGTAGCGCAGGCCACGGTGGGTAGGGGGTGCAGCGCAGCTCGTTGGAGCGCGGCGCTAATCGAAGTCAGGAAGCTTCCTCAGCTTACCTTCGCGGTAGAGCTTCTGGATTTCCTTCTTTTCGAGCACGGTGAGTTCACCGAGTCGAGCGACGATCTCCTGGTCGGAGAGCGCCTTCACTGCCGCTGGTGAAAGCGGCTCGAGCACCCGGACGGGTGCAGGGTCAGTCTGCATGCTTCTCGAACCTCCGGAAAGATACTAGCACATAAGATGATCTCGGGAAAATGTCCGCTGCCATCAACGGCCACTCGTGTGTGCTTCGAATACAACGTGAGGCGCATCATTCCTTGATTGGTTTTAGGTTCAGGCATGAAAAAATTGACAGTATTAACTTTGCGTGATTAAGTAGCAAAGGTCTTGGGCGTAGTGCCCGAGGAAAAGGCCTCTGGCCAAGGAGGCGCAGACAATGCGCTCGTTCTCTATTTTGACCCTCGTCATATTCCTCGCCGCCTTCGCTACAACCTCTGCCAGGCCTGCAGCGGACACATTCCTCGACATCAGAGTGACTCCTGAGCCGCTCAGCGCGACGCCGAACCTGCTAATGCTGAAAAAAAAGCAGGAACCACAGCTCGTAACCTTCGTTCGCGAGATGATCATTCATCATCCCGTTAAGGAGGTGCGCGAGGAGCTCCTCTATCGGATGAGGAAAGGCGACTGCCACATCGTCATTCGGCAAGGGTACATGTCACGGTCAGCGCTCGGATGCTGCGGAGCAGGGTTTACCACATTCTCAAGTCACATAGAAGGAGGGGCAAAGCCTGCGCCAATCATGGTGCTCTACGAAGAATTTCTGGTACTGCCCACAACGCCCCTCTACAAGCAGATCGCGATGTATCACGAGTTCATCCATCTTAAACAAAGATGGAGAACGGGGCGAGCAGACGGACGCTTTCCGTGGGAACGCCCGAAGACCCCACTCAAGGAACTCGCGCGCGGCCTCTTCGAGATAGAGTACGAGGCACATCTGCTGGGAGTCCTCGCGGCTAAACAACAGGGGCTCAGCACCCGCGATCCCTGGTTTCAAATTTATCTGAGTGGAGGGAAGACTGGCCTCGCGGCATGGGTGGCACTGAATCTCTCGAAAGATCCCGAGCTTGCCCCTGCGAGCGATGTGCTTTACAAACTGGCAAGCGAAATAAAATGAGGTGAGGCAGAAAGCCATCGAACCCACCGCGCACCAACATAGTTTTGGAGCCGGTGGGTTTTTGCTTGACTTATGGCAAAAAGCATGTTTTAAATGATTTCAGTCGTACCTACCTTGACCCATACCGGGTCATTCAACTGGAGGAGGCCTCCAACCATGTGCAATCGAACGTTCTGGTTTTTCGTTCTCGCTTTGACACTGTTCTTCTCGACCGAGCAGGGCAGAGCGGAAGTGGAAACACGACCCCCAGTCGACAAAAAGTTCGTCTTGATGCTTCCTGGGCGTGGGCTTGAGCGCACAACCACGCCTCTTGGCAAGCTCGCCCGGTTGGTCTACACCACGCCCCACCCGGAAATCCAAAGGGATCTCCCCCAGAAACTGGCCTGCCGAAAGTTTGTGATCGTGTTTGTGGATGACGAGAAAACGTTGTCTGGCAAAACGGTCTTCGCCGAACAGGTGACAATGGGGGGACCCGAGGAGTGCCCGGGATGGATGCCCGCCCTGCGGATCTCGGTGTCGAAGCTAATGAACCCCAATGTCAGTGACGGCTTCAAGCAGGTGAGCATCTGGCATGAGTACATCCATCTCAAGCAGGCGTGGGCGTACGGGCCGCCGTACTT
This sequence comes from uncultured Candidatus Saccharibacteria bacterium, assembly GCA_964368365.1. Taxonomy (GTDB): domain Bacteria; phylum Patescibacteriota; class Minisyncoccia; order Phycocordibacterales; family JBBUBG01; genus CAYJBK01. Next base: position 413 of record CAYJBK010000051.1, on the reverse strand, counting down.
CAAAAAAGCGGATACCATCGGGGAAAAGACAACCGAAGCGATGGTACGAAACAACTACGAACGAGAGCTCGAGGCGTTCAAAGGAATGCTTGCTCTCGGACACAAGATGAAAATCGACCCACCATACAGTCCGTTCACCTACGCCAAAGCGTTTGGTGACGAGAATGGGGCTCGGATGGCGGTCGAAGACCAGATGACGGGAAGACCGGAGTTCAAGTCGTTCAAAGATTTGATACGCCAGTTGGCAAAACTGGAAAAATGACGAGAATGAACCCGTTCGGCACACGCAAGTGGCTGGACGGGTTCTTGTTTTTCTTTCAGTCTCTTCTCTTACTATGAAAATTCTTGTGCACTTCGCGGAGCTGTTTGTCGAGATCGGAAGAGCGTCGTGTAGGGAAAGAGTGTAGATCTCG
>CAYJBK010000050.1:5698-7448 GCA_964368365.1 uncultured Candidatus Saccharibacteria bacterium | reverse complement strand
GATTAGAATATGGGGTAAGTGTAGCAAAATTAAGCTAGCCGAGGAAGATGTCTGAGTATGGCCTTTAGCGCCACATTTGAATAGGGCAAACCCTTGATGTGAGCCTCTAATTCTTCTTTGGTAAAAAAACGTAGCTCGGCTCCCTCGCCTAGTATCATCTCTTCGTTCCGAGTGTCTACTTCGCCGTAGAAGATGGTAGTTTCTCGTGTATGTCGCCCCTCTTCGAGTACGCGAAGATTTTTGACGGTGAGATTGGTTTCTTCTTTTACCTCTCTCTCAGCAGCTTCTTTTTCTGATTCCTGTGCCAAACATGCACCACCGAGGAATGACCACTCACCGCGCATGGTAGGCGCATGATTGTCTCGTTTGTTGAGAAGAAAGCGTCCGTCGTAGTTTTTTACCAGTACACCCGTTGATCGTTCTGTCGCGGGTTTCGTTGTGTCTTTGTAGAGCGCAAATGTGTTATCTTGCATGCTTTCCTTGGTAAACTTTTGTGCAACAAGTTCGTAGAGGTTTTTCCCGAGTATTTCTCGAGCCACCCGGTTTTCGATGAGTATATGGAGAGCACGAGCAATGGCTTTCGAGTCTCCGGGGCGAGTGAGTACGCCCGTGGCGTCATCAAGAATTTCGGGGATTCCTCCGACAGCGGACGCCACAACCGGTAAGTGCGCTCGGCCTGCTTCCAGTATTGAGAAAGGAAAACCTTCCTTTATTGAGGTAAGTGTAAAAATGTCGAGTCCAGGAAGATAGTGGCTTGCTTCAGGAATGAAGCCGGCAAGGAAGACTTTGTGGGTGACGCCCTGCGCTCGGATCATGTTTTCTAGTTTTGCGCGATCCTCTCCCTCGCCGATGATAATAAAGAGAGCGGGCACATCTTTTGATGCCCCTGCTGCGCTAATGAGATATTCGAGACCCTTGTTCGGAGTGAGTTCTGAGATTGTGCCAACAATTACCTTGCCAGAAAAGAAATCTGAATCTTTCCCTATTGCATACGCGAGCTTTTCCTGGCTTTCGCTCCGTCCGAGAAGTGGTTCTTTGGGATCAATCCCGTTGTAGATCATATACAGTTTTTCTCGAACATACGGCAGAGTACGTGCCTTTTCACGGGTTGCTTTCGAGATGTCGATAACATGAGTTGAGAGAAGTATGGTGAGCCAGCTTAGGGCGCGAATAGTGTGCAGTGCCAACGGTGACCGCCGCTCAAGAAACGGCCAGCCGTGTGCGGTAAAAATGATTCTAGGCACGCGGCTTATTCGTGCAGCAAGTGCTCCGAGCCCGCCGATCTTTGAGCTGTTGAGGTGAACGATGTTTGGCTTTTCTGACCAAAAGATTCGTATGAGCGAGAAAAATGACCGCAAGTCATTCCAGAAGCTGATGTCTCGGCCAAGGGAAGGAATCTCGATGGTGCGGATCTTTTCCGCGCGGAGTCGCTCTCTTAGCTCGCCTCTTGCGCCGGATACAACCACTGCCTCGTACCCTTCACTTTTTGCATGAGAGGCCAAGTCAAAAACATACCGTTGAGCGCCGCCCCAGTTAGCCTTGGTTATTACGTATAGGATTTTGGGTAGACCTTGATTCATGTCGATTTTTGTTGTATTGTAGCAAAATGCAGACGAGAAGCAACCGCGAATCCCTCATACTCCTCTTGGGCGACCTTGTCGTTTTTGTCGTGTCTCTCTGGCTCACACTCCTCGTGCGGTATGGAGTGATTCCAACGGCCAAACTCCTTACTGGTCACTTTCAACCTTTA